>JAUWAK010000096.1 GCA_030602105.1 Candidatus Aerophobota bacterium
TAGACAAACTAAGGAGGAGAAAATGCTTAGAAGAAGGCATAGCGCAGTGCCCGTATTGGTCGTAGCTCTTCTCGTTGGATTGGTCATTGGTTGGACAGTAGGCCCGGTTGCAGGAGTAGTTGATGTAGATCCGGCAAAAGACGTCAAAGATATGTATTTCCGTCTGGTTACCCACGGGGGAGATGACCCCTTCTGGGCGGTGGTAAACAAAGGAATGCTCGATGCGACGAAAGAACTGGGTTGCAAGGCTGATATTGATCTAGTCGGAGGAGATGTCACGCTACTGGTAAAAAGATTTCAAGAAGCAGTGGCCATGAGAGCCGATGGCATAGCTCTGGTCATAAACGACTCCGTTGCCTATGATAAGCCGGTTGCAGACGCGCTCGCAGCAGGTGTCAACGTGATTGGGATGAACAACGATGATCCTGAAGGAGTGGCGGGCAATGCCCGGCTGGCTTACGTAGGTCAGGACGAGAGGCGTGCAGGCTACATGATAGGCAGAAGACTTTTCGAAACAGCAAAGAACCTTGGGTGGGATTTGGCCAAAGCGCATGTAGCCATGCCGGTTGAAGTGCCGGGGGCCACGTATGGAGTGGTAAGATCACAGGGCATCAAGGATGCCGCGAAAGAATACGGTATCACTTCTTTCGAGATCGTAGATGGCGGTGGTTTAGAAATGACCACGGTGGAGGCTCGAGAGACTTCCTATCTCCTGGCCCACCCTGAGACCACCTTTATGATTGGTCTCGGCGGTATCGTCACCGATAGGCTCACCGCTTCGCTGAAGAATGCGGGCAAGAAGCCAGGGGAAGTCCTAGCCGGTGGGTTCGATTGTGCTCCGGGTACTATCACTGGACTCAAAAATGGGTATGTGGAGGCAACCATCGATCAACAGCAGTACCTGCAAGGATACTATGCTGTCTATATGCTCTACCTCATGAAGAAATACGGTTTTGCCCCCAACATCGACACTGGAGGCTACCTGGTAGATAAGGACACTATCGGAATTATCGAAGAGCTCTCACCCAAGATGATAAGGTAGGAATAGCCAAGGCACGAACCTACATCTTTAAAGAATGTAGAATCCTCTTCCCAATGCTCCTGGAAGATTCCCTTCGGGGGAGCGAAACTGGCCAGGAGCAACGGGGAGAGTGCAGTATTCTTTCTTTTCTTACTTTTCCTTCCTAGAGATATTCCCAGGCCATTGTGAAAGGCAGAAAAGGTAGATGAAAACTGCCGGGCGATCGTAGCGGTGTTGAAAAAATTCTTTTCTTATCGGGTTGCTGGCACCCTGGTAGTTTTTATAGGTTTGATACTGGTTTTTTACGCTTTTACTCCCCACCACCTTTTTATTGACCCCAGAAACATCAAAGCTCTGGGGAAGCTTATCCCTGATCTCGGAATCGTTGCTCTGGGCGTTGGTATGCTGATGATTTGCGGGGAATTCGATCTTTCCGTGGGCGCAGTGCTGCCATTTTGTTCATATATTTTTGTGCTGCTCCTGCGAGCAGGGATGAATGTGGTCATCAGCCTATTTATCGCCATGGGAGTGGGAGCCCTTCTCGGCCTCCTAAATGGCCTTATCACCGTTAAAGGGCGTATTCCTTCCTTCATAGCTACCCTGGGGACAATGATGTTCTGGAGAGGGGTATTGTACGTTCATTCTCGCATGTGGCCTATAGGGATAAGGGCTTACTTCCCAGCCGGTTCATCTTTCGAGCATGCTTTGACTGGCGAGATCGGAGGCATCATTCCCGCCCAGGTGGTTTGGTTTGTGGTATTTGGACTGATTCTGGGGGTGGTGCTTCATTTCCACAAATTCGGTAACTGGGTCTACGCCACTGGAGACAATAAGGAAGCAGCCAGAGCCATGGGCATCAACACAGACAGGGTAAAGGTGATTTGCTTTATGATTGTAGGGATCCTGTGTGCCTTTGCCGGAGTGATGCAGCTTATCAGAATTGAATCATATGCTGCCACGCAAGGACTGGGGTTTGAGCTCAAGGCGATCGCCAGTTCCGTAGTGGGAGGAACCTTCCTCATGGGAGGCGTGGGAAGCATAGCAGGGATTTTCTTGGGAACACTTACCATCCAAATCTTGGAGAACGGACTCATCTTAATGAGGGTGCCCGTATTTGGGGTTAGCGCATTTATAGGTCTGGCCATAATTCTCTTTGTAATCTTGAATACTTATATGGGAAGAAAGATAATAAGGTGAATGAGCTGCATGGGCCGAGCGGACTGTTTGGGAGCTTTGGCAGGTCAGCTTAAGAAAAAGAGGAGTTTTGAGCAATGACATCTTCTAGCGGCAGTGAAGAGGAGAGAAGCCTGGCCAGGATGACAGGGGTCGAGAAGTGGTTTGGAAAGGTTCAGGCCCTAAAAGGGATCGACTTCGAGGTTAGGCCCTCTGAGGTGGTGGGGCTAGTTGGTGACAACGGTGCGGGTAAATCAACATTGATAAAAGTTCTATCTGGTTACCACCTGGCAGACAAGGGAGAGATATATTTTGAGGAGAAAAGAGTGAATATCACTTCCTCCCTCGATGCTAGGAAGCTAGGCATCGAAACTGTGTACCAGGAGCAGGCCTTAGCCCCCAACATGAGTATATCAAGGAATATCTTCATGGGAAGGGAGCCGGCAAAACCACTGGGGTTTATGGATAAGAAGTCCATGGATAGGGGAAGCATGGAAGCCTTGGAAAGTATTGGACTTCATCTTAGGTCACCAGATGCACTCATCGCTACGCTATCAGGAGGAGAAAGGCAAGGAGTGGCTATAGTTAGGGCTCTGCATTTTAAGGCTAAGCTGGTGATATTGGATGAGCCCACCATTGCCCTGTCAGTGAAAGAAGCTCGGGAAGTATTAGACTTCATAAAACAATTGAAAAGGGAAGGAATTTCAGTCATCTTCATAACCCACAACCTCTATCATGTCTTCCCCAGTGCAGATAGATTTGTCGTTTTGGGCCTGGGGGAAAAGATAGCAGACGTGGAAAAAAAAGACACCTCCATAGATGAGCTTGCGGAACTCATAGTAAAGCCGCCTTCTCATGACTAGCGCCGCCTAGAAGCCAAATAAGGCAGGAAGTGAAACGAGGCTTAATGAGTGATTCAAAGTTAAGGCTTGTCAGATCTTTTTTTAACTATAGATTTTTTAGTATCTTTCTGGTATTCGTTGCCTTGCTACTATTCTTTGGTTTTTTTTCTCCTCACTATCGTTTCACTAGTCTGGCCAACATCAAAATTCTTCTGGGACCGGGATCCGAATTCAGTATTATCGCTCTGGGCGTTGGATTGCTTATGGTCTCTGGGGAGTTCGATCTTTCAGTTGGTTCGATTCTGGTATTCTGTTCTTTCATGTTCATAAGACTATTTGAGATAGGGATGAATTTATTCCTGGCCGGATTTATTACCCTTGGCCTGGGAGCTCTTTTGGGTTTCCTGAATGGTTTCATAACCACAAAGGCGCGTATTCCCTCCTTCATAACTACTCTGGGAACCATGATGCTCTGGAGGGGTGTGACACTTCTCCTGTCTCTCGGATACACCAGGCCTTTTGATACAGAGGTTTCGCCCCTGCTCGGTAGTATTCTGACCGGCAAAATCGGAGGGGTCATCCCGGCACAGGCGATTTGGTTCGGAGCGTTTGGACTAGTCCTTGGATTGGTGCTTCATCTACACAAATTCGGCAATTGGATATATGCCACCGGCGATAACAAGCAGGCAGCGAGAGCGATGGGCATAAACACAGACAGGGTAAAGACGATCTGCTTTATGATTGTAGGAGTATTATGTGCCTTTGTCGCGGTGATGCAAATTGTTCGGGTAAGTACATTTACGTCCCGGGCTGGGGATGGTTGGGAGCTAAAGGCAATTGCCGCCTCTGTAGTTGGGGGAACCTCCCTTATGGGAGGGATAGGCAGCATGGCAGGGGTTTTCTTGGGAGCACTTACTATCACCGTCATAGAAAACGGACTGGTTCTGTTAAGAATTCCTTATTTCTGGACCTACATAATCTTTGGCCTGGTCATAATTTCGTCTGTTCTCTCCAGCCTGTATCTGGAAAGAAAGAGGCTGGGACGCGATTAAGAGTTGCCTGAAAACTCCCACAACTTTCACCACGGTCTCCAGAGAGTTAGCACCTCGCCAAGCCTCAGGGGTGAGAACTTCCCGAAGAATAATCACAGTGCCGAAACTACCCCTTATCCAAGGTACATCTCATCGAAATACTTCTGTGCTTGCAGCACAGCTCCTCTTATCGCATCTTCTGCTTTTGCCGTTTCTCGTGCCACAAGGTGTGCCATCAATTGATCAGTATCCAATTGCCCCGAAGCCTTCGCACAAGCTTCCCAGCTTAGTATACTTCTCACTACTCTATCAACGCCTTGTTCTGTGTTATCGTACGGCCTTACCTGCATATCGTGGCCCTTCCAGCGGTGAAATCCAGCTTCCTGGATTAGGCCTGCTATAGCGACGTTCATGCCGTTCACTCGA
>JAUWAK010000079.1 GCA_030602105.1 Candidatus Aerophobota bacterium
CACTCACCCTTCTGCCAACCTCTATACGCTGGGAGTGCGACGCTTGCACCTGCAGTATCTCTCTTCCCACCCTGACTCTATAATCGTAAAAGTTCCCCAAAAAGGCTCTTTTTAGAATCTCTCCCTCAAAGACATTTGTCCCCTTCTCCATCCTTCCTTCACTCATAACGATATATTCAGGCCGAATTGAAACGGAGACCTTTTGATTCTTCAATGTATCAATCTCCGGTGACGTTTGGATTGCCGCTTCCAGAGCGAATCCGGGCTGTATCTCTATGAGTGCACGCCGTCTGTCTTTATTGAGTTTGACTATTTTTCCGGAAAGTAGATTCGTCTTTCCCACAAAGGAAGCGACGAAATTGGTAACCGGCTCAAGATAGATTTCCTCCCCTGCCCCTACCTGCTCGATAGACCCCTCATTCATGATGGCAATTCTATCTGCTATCACCATCGCCTCTGTTTGATCGTGGGTCACATAAATAGAAGTAATATTCATTTTCTGCTGAAGCTCTCTAAGCTCAAAACGCATTCCCTCCCTTAATCTTGCGTCCAAGTTACTTAATGGCTCATCCAGCAGGAGAATCTTCGGTTCAACCACAATGGCTCTGGCCAGAGATACTCGCTGTTGTTGACCCCCACTCAGTTCTGCCGGATATCTATTTTCCAAGCCCTCTAATTTGACCAGCTTCAGGACTTCTTTCGCCTTCCTTGAGATTTCACCTTTGGGAAGCTTTCTGAGCTTCAGACCGAAAACAATGTTTTCAAAAACATTTTTATGAGGCCATACAGCATAGGACTGAAAAACAATAGTAACATTTCTTTTTTCAGGAAGAACCACGGACCGAGGAGACGAGATCTCTTCCCCATCTATAAAGATTCGTCCGCCATCCGGCTTCGAGAAACCAGCAATAAGTCTTAAGAGGGTGGTCTTCCCACACCCACTTGGCCCAACAATAGCCATGAACTCCCCTTCTTTGATAGACAAGGACACATTATTAACAGCGATGACTCCGTTGAATCTTTTGGCCAGATCCCGCAATTCAAGTTTTACCATGATGCCCTCCTGTATTCTAGCGCTTAATTTCCATGAATCCTGTCCCGACGATTTTGCGGGCAAGGTATATGCCAATCAGTATTACTCCCAGCAACATAATTGCCAGTGCTGATAGAGCTTCAAATTCCCCTTCTTCAAAAAGGGTGAAAATAGTTACCGCCATGACTTCGTTGTTAGGTGTATAAAGGAGAATAGAAGTTGAGAGTTCTCTGAAACTGAGAATAAATATGAAAAGCCACGACGTTACCAGATTCCCCTTAATCAGGGGAATAGTAACTTCCTTCACGGTCTTTATCCAGGAAGCCCCCAAGTTTATAGCCGATTCTTCCAACTCGGGATTAAGTTGCCGAATTCCATCACGGCAATTGGTAAAAGCCAAGGGGACCCGTCGAGCAATGTAGGCGACTACCAGAATCCAAACAGTTCCATAAAGGACAAAAGGCGGAGAGATATAAGCCCACAAGAAACCTGTAGCCATAGCAATACCGGGTATGGCAAAAGGAACCATTATCAAGAAACTCATCAATCTGTTGGCTCTTGTTGGAGTTCTTTCCACGCTGAAGCTACTTATGAAAGCAAGAACAAGTCCAAGGCTTGCCGCCAGTATTGCCAGAAGGAAACTATTCTTGATAGAGACTCTGGCAAGCTTATAACCGAACAGTATGAACCTGAAATTCTCAAGAGTTAGATTCTCCCAAGACAAGGGTATTCCCCAAACTCTTGAAAGCGAAACAACCAGTAAGGTAGAATAGGGAATAAAGATGCTGAGGGAAATAACGAAAAGACAGAGTCCCAGAAGTAGATACTTCCATCGACCAATATCAATGATTTGAGGGTGCTCTGTTTTACCGGTAATAACAGTAAATCTCCTCCGTCCCATGAGCCGTCTCTGGGCAAAAAGGAGCAAGGCGGTTATTAGGAGTAAAGGAATTGCTGTGGCTGCTCCCTGTTCAAACTTGGGGGGAAATGTCTGAAAAAAGTAATAAATCCTGGAGGACAAGGTATAAATTCCTACAGGAACACCTAAAACAGAAGGAATTCCAAAGAAGGCCGCGGTCTCCAAGAATGAGAGGATAGCACCGCCCATGATAGCCGGAAGGATCAGAGGAAAGGTAATCCTAAGGTTGGTTTTCCAGGTAGAAGCACCTAACATTCTACCGGCGTGCTCCAAGGATGGATCCATATTGTCCAGACTGGAAGCAGTAGCATTTAGTACGAAGGGATAGACATATAGGAAGCTGACGAAGATAATTCCAGATGTGGTAAAGATATTGAAAGGTGAATCGAAATGTAGAACTCTTTCAATAAGGACATTTATTTTTCCTGCCCGGGGCCCTAGTAAAAACACCCAAGCAATAGCTCCGAGAAAGGGAGGAGTAAGAAGGGAAAGAAAACTAACATTCCTAATAAGGTTCTTCAGGGGCATGTTTGTCCTTGACAAGGCCCATCCCATCGAGACTCCTGCTGCTATACTCAAGAGAGTAGCGCCGAGAGAGATAATCAGCGTGTTCAAGAGCGACTCCCTGATCGCTTTATCTGTGACTAGATTTATGATGTACTCCAGGGTGGGATGTCCAGTTGGATTTATGAAGCTACCTCGAAATAGCATCACCAGTGGGTAGAGAATCAGGATGAAAATTGCCCCATAACAAGCCGCTAAAAGGGAAGTCTTTCCAATATTAAATCTCTTACCGTATCTTTGCTTTCTTTTTTCCATTTTCCCCTTTGGTTAGCAGTAAGCAGTAAACAATTTCAGATCCCGCCAGGACGAATAGAAGTTTCGTCCTGGCGGGGAAAAACTCATTTCCGGAACTTTCTTACGGTCTCATCAAAAGTCGTGATAACAGCTTCGCTATTCTCAATGATCCAGTCGTAGTCTGGCAATAGTAGTTTCATATCACCGAGCCGTGGCTGCCCTACTGGATAAACACCCTTGAGGCCTGGATAATAGGCCCTATCAGCGAATACCCTTTGAGCTTCCTCACTACACATGAAATCCATGAATAGCTCTGCCGCATTGGGATGTGCACAACCCTCAAAGATTGCCGCAGGTCCCGCAACGAAGACCGATCCCTCTTCCGGATAACTCACTGCGATCGGACTCTCTGGCTTATCATAGACTACCTGAAATACATGGTAGCTATTCATTGGTGCTATCAAGGGATATTCCCCAGCAATACACAAAGTTCGCAGTCCACTGTGACTTGACCCGATATAAGGATTATTCTTTCCTATCTCCTTATAGTAATCCCAGCCATAAATTGGCAGTATGACTGAGACCGACATTTTCACCGAGCCCGCATAGTAGGGATTGCTCATGCACAGTTTATCTTTCCATTTTGGATCCGCGATATCTTTCCATGACCTCGGAATGTCTGCTCCTTTTATCAAAGTGGGGTTATAGGCAATAAGAGTGGTATTGCTCTTCACAGCAAACCAGTATCCATCGGGATCTCGTGCAAAATCATAGAACTTGTCAACACCTTCTGGAGTGTATTTGTACAGTAGGTCACGAGTTTTCCAGATTTCGAAAGTGGCAGGATCCGAATGCTGGGCAACATCGAGCAAAACTTTTTTCGCACGTAGCTCCGCCTCAATCTTGGTTATAACCTTACCGGTACCCGTTCGAAAAACATCCACCGCTATTCCATATTTCTCGGTGAACATCTCTCCCAATTTGTTTGCGGTCTTAGAGTCCATTGAGGTGTAGAAAATAACCTTGCCCTCCTTTTTGGCTGCTTCTATATCGGCAGCAATTGCTACTGAGGAAGCAAGCAAGAGAGTAAGAGCAAGGCAACAAACCATAATCGCAAAAATAGTCTTGGTTCTCATGAGTTGGCCTCCTGACTTATTTTGATTCTCCATTCTGAAAGTTCTTCACCAACCGCTTTTTTCGCTAAGCTGGACTTAGTCTACTTCCTCTCCACCTCCTTTCCTCTCTAATTTCCAGCTCTTGCTCCGAGCCTCTGTCGGCGCTCATTGCCAGCTTCTTCACGAAAAGTTTTCTTTCTCAGGAGCTGTATAGATTTGTGGATATGCTCTCGGATTAGCTTCTCTGCTAGTTCTGAGTCGTGATGCTCCAGAGCATCGATCATACTCATATGCTCTGGGAAAGTCTCCTCTGGTGGCCTTACCAGTCCCCGTGCATAGCGACTGACCAGGATGTAGAATGATTTCACCATCTCCCGAAGGAAATCTATTTGACTGATCTCGATCAGAAAGAAATGGAATTTCTCGTCGGCTTTCTCATACGCTCTCCAATCGCCTTTTTTTGCAGATTCTATGGCTTCTTTGTAGAGATTCCTGAAAGACTCTAGCGTACTCTTTTTCACCAAAAGAGCAGCCTTTCTAGAGGCTAATCCTTCCAGAACCTCACGTATCTCATATATTGCTGCTATCTCTTCGTGAGAGAACTCCCTGACATAGGTGCCTCTCCTTGCTCCTGCAGTTACCAGGTGCTCTTTGGCCAGTTGGGTGAGTGCTCTTCGAAGAGGAGTTCGGCTAACGCCCATCTTTTTTGCCAGCTGCTCCTGTATTATCTGTTCTCCGGGTTTCAAATGCTTGTTTAGTATGGCTTTCTTAAGCTTCTCGTAGACTAGTTCGTCCAGGTTGCTATATTTGACTCTTATGCTCATATCTCACCGGCCATGTGTACCGAATACCGTATACACTTTACAATTGTGCGACATCTTGTCAAGGTCTCCCTCCCCCAAACCACTGACCACCTCTAGTATTAGGCCAACCCAATGACGGATCATTTTTTCTTTATAGTTTCGTGGGGCTCTTGGGTGGGATTTGATACGCTAGAAAAACTGATTAATAGTGATCCAGAGCTGGATTTGAGCTGATTTGCCCCAATTGTGCCATAACGACCTGGCCAAGGGGAGTCTGGGTCATGAGAGGTTGACAAATGCTGATTTCGAAGCTAGATTCAAGAAAAAGGTAGTGGGGAGAGAGGAATCTCCTAGGCGATTTCGCTATTTTGGGCTTTACCTTTCCTTGAGAGGTGATTGGGTAGTGAGAGGAGGTGGTTCTCAATGAACAGTATATGGGCATATGTTTTGGCAGTAGTGTTTGGGGTCATAATCTTTATTGTTCCAGCAATCGTGGCGTATCTTGTAGCTCTGTTTTTGATTGTCTTCGGAGTGGTTGGAATAGTACAATCGATAAAAAAAGGATAGGCTAGTGCCGCGACAGCAGAGTCTAGGCCAAAATAGGGATTCTACATTATGAAGCGTGACCGGAAAAAAGATAAGTCAACTCCCTTCATAATTATGACTTCTTTTTTCTTTTCTTTCCTTTCTGCCCGACTATGGGTAGTTGCGACGGGAGCCGATAGTCCTGTATACCAGGAAACTGCTACTTATGTCGGAAAAAACTTAATAATA
>JAUWAK010000024.1 GCA_030602105.1 Candidatus Aerophobota bacterium
CAATTTTCCCACTCCTACCAGGGCTATTCTCTGGTCTTTATCCAATCCAAGGATATGGGAAATCTCCTCTATGAGCTTACCTACCTTGTAGCCCTGGCCGGGAACTCCGAATTCCCCAAAATAGGCTAGATCCTTCCTTACTTGGCCATCCGAGGTACCCACCAGCTCCGCCAGTCCCTGGGAGGATAGAATTTCATCCTCATGGAACTTTTTGATAGCCCTAAGATAAATGGACAGGCGTTCTACCGTTATTTCTGGTATCTTGAATCTGGGCATTTTCTATCCTTCCTCTTTTGTTCTTATCTTTCATCTCGTTCTGGGGGCCGCCCACCAGAGCTTGCCCAGAGATTATGCTGGCGGAGCACTTTGAGTTTTTCGAAAAAAAAATGATTGTAGCAGTAGAAAGGCACAAAGAAGTCAACAGATCCTGGGTAGCTGCTCCCCGGTGAGCATGTCTACTACCCGCCGGGTACCTATCCTTGTTCTGAGATAAACTTTGCCCTTGGGCTCTGGAACCACCTTTCCCACAATCTGGCTCTCTTTTCCCAGGGGATGTGATCTTAAAATGGAGAGTAGTTTCTCTGCCTCCTCTTGTTTAGCTACCAGGACTACTTTTCCTTCATTGGCAAGATACAGGGGGTCAAATCCCAGCATTTCGCAGATGGACGCAACTTCTTCTTTGATAGGTATCTTCTCCTCCCAGAGTTCGATTCCAAAGGCTTGTCCTGAGGCTGTTTCGTTGAGGATACTGGCTATTCCTCCCCTGGTAGGATCACGCATCATTCTTATGCCTTGTGAGTCTGATAGAACCATTCCAATAAGATCATTTAGAGGAGCGCAATCACTTTCTAGCTTGGTCTGAAAATCAAATTCCTCACGTCGCGATAGAGTGGCGATGGAGTGATCTCCTAGTGTTCCGTTGATGAGGATCCTATCACCGACCTCAATTCTTGCCGGTGAGAGATTCTCTTGGATTCTCACAATTCCCACTCCGCTGGTATTAATGAAGAGCCCATCAGCACCTCCGTGTTCCACCACCTTGGTATCCCCGGTGATAATCTGAACTCCGGCTCCCTCAGCTGTTTCTTTGATAGAGTAGACAACTTTTTCCAGGGTAGAAACCTCCAGTCCCTCCTCGATGATGAGAGCACAGGAAAGAAAGAGGGGGGTTGCCCCGGCCACGGCTAGATCATTTATGGTGCCGCATACAGCGAGTTTTCCTATATCTCCTCCTGGAAAAAAAAGGGGCCTGATAACGTAAGAGTCCGTAGTAAAAGCCCAGCGAATTTTCTCTTTCTCAAAGATAGCGGAGTCACCCAATTTTCTTAAGAACTTGTTGTCAAAGCTTCGCAAAAATAGATCCTTGATGAGCTCATGCGAGAGTCTACCGCCACTTCCATGAGCCAGAAGAATCTTTTTCTTCACTCCCCTCCCCCCTCAGCATATTTATAATAGGCGGCGCAGGTTCCCTCACTGGAAACCATACAGGCTCCTACCGGATGTGAAGGTGTGCAAACTCTCCTGAAGAGAGCGCAATCCAGAGGGCTCTTCAAACCCCTAAGAATATCCCCACAAATACACTCTGGGTGTTCTCTGCTCTTTGCCACCTTGACGGGAAGCTGCATTTCAGCATCGAAAGACGAATATTCCTTCCTTATCCGTAGTCCACTCCCCGGGATTTCACCTATTCCTCTCCATGAGGTGGATTCTTTTTCAAATACCTTCTCCATGAGCTTCTGAGCCTTGACATTTCCCTGGTAGGTCACTGCCCGGCGATACTCATTTTCCACCTTGGCCTGGCCGGATTTTATTTGGTCAAGGAGACGATGAATGCTTTCAAGAATATCCAGGGGTTCAAAGCCGGCGACTACACAGGGAACGTGGTATTCTCGGGCCAGGAATTCGTATATCTTGCTTCCAGTAATAGTTGACACATGGCCCGGGCAGAGAAAACCGTCAATCCCGATCTGGTGATCTTTCACCAGGGCTTGCATGGCAGGAGGCATTATTTTGTGTCCTGAGAGGACCAGATAATTAGAGACACCTTCATCAGAAGCCATGAGGATGGAAGCAGCTACGGTAGGCGCGGTCGTCTCAAATCCTATGCCCAGGAAGATAATCTTGTTTTTATGATTCTTTTGAGCTATCTTTATAGCTTCCAGGCTTGAGTATACAACCTTCACTTGGTATCCCTCAGAGGTTTCTTGGGCCAAGCTGGACCTCGATCCGGGAACCTTCATCATATCTCCAAAGGTGGCTATGATAACTTTATCCTGATGACAATAGGCGATGGCCTTGTCGATGTAATCATTGGCGGTGACGCACACCGGGCAACCGGGACCGGAGATAAGATGGAGCTTCTCCGGGAGAAGCTCCGTTATTCCATAGCGAAAGACCGCCGTGGTGTGAGTCCCACAGACTTCCATTAGAGAGATTTCTCTGTCTATATCCTCCATAAGCTGGTGGATTTTTATGGCCACTCCTCTTGCTGGCTCTTTTTGGCGAAACTCCGTAAGATATTTCATTTTCCTTACTTCACTCGGCGGCTTTTTCCTCCAGACTCCCCAGAAGCTCAAAGAGCTCCTGGGCCTCTTCTTCGTTGATTTTAGTAATGGCAAATCCGGCATGAAGAAGCACGTAGTCTCCCACTTTTACCTCATCGAGCAGCATGAGGCTCACTTTTCTCTCGACTCCTCCCAGCTCTCCTCTGGCCATCCTTCGTTTAATAGAAGTTATTCTTACTGGTATGGCTAAACACATCAGGGGTTTCTCCGATAGTGGGCCACTAGCGCCTGGCCCAGGGAAATTCCCCCATCATTGGGAGGGACACGATTATGAGTATGGACCTGGAAATCAGCCGACCCCAGAAGAGAAAAAACCCTTTCCAGAAGATACATATTCTGAAAGACTCCTCCACTAAGAGCTACGCTATTCAAATCCGTCTTTTCCCTTATTATCCGGCAAATCTTGAGAATAATCAGAGCAAGGCTATTATGGAATCTGGCAGCTATAGCTCCTTTTCTTTCTCCTTTTTCCAGATCAGCTACCACAGATCTAATAGTGGGTCCAGAGTCAACAATGAACTTTTCTCCTTCTCTCAGGATGTCGAAGGGATAGCTTCCTTTCTCTTTATCGTCGGCCGCCATCTCCAGTTCCATAGCTGCCTGGCCTTCGTGGTTTATTTCACTTCGAATCCCAATAAGGCTGGACACCGCATCAAATAGCCGACCTACCGATGAAGTCAGGGGACAGTTTATTCCATTTTCTACCATGTTGTCAACCATTAAGATCTTCTCTGGATCTACGTTCCCCAAAAGCCTTAAGGCAAGCTCAAGGGCGTCTTCTCCAAAGGCCCCCTTCAAATGGGAGAGAGCCATTCGCCAGGGATTCTTGATAGCCTCATCGCCCCCCGGCAAGGGGACCTCTTTTAAGTGGCCAACTCGAGTGAAAGATAGGTAATCGGCCACGAGAAACTCTCCTCCCCAGATTTTTCCATCATCTCCCATACCCGCCCCATCGAGCGAAACCCCGATCACCCTGCCCTCTATTCCTCTATCTGCCATAAGGCTGGCAATGTGGGCGTGGTGATGTTGAACTCGAATGAGGGTTGCTCCTTTACCCAGCTTTTTAACATAATCCTCAGCAAATTTAGTGGAAAGATAATCTGGATGTAGATCGCACGCCAGAATTTTGGCATTAGTATGAAACAACTTCAAGAAGTACTCTATCCCTTCCTCAAACGAGATCAAGGCAGAAAGATTCTCCAGGTCTCCAATGTGATGAGAAATAACGGCCTGATCACCTCGCGCCACGCAAAAGGTGTTTTTGTGCTCTCCTCCCACAGCCAGGATGGGTTCATCAAAGAAGGCATCAACTTTTACGGGTTGTGGGGCATATCCCCGGCTGCGGCGAAGGAAAACCTCCTTTCCCTGGAATACTCTCATGACCGAATCATCACATCTCATCTGAACGTCCCGGTTATGGACGAGAAAATAATTAGCGATTCCCTTGAGTTTTGGCAAGGCTTCCTCATTCCGATAGACTATGGGCTCGTCACTCATATTTCCGCTGGTCATAACCAGGGGACGTTTGATTTTCCTGAGAAGGAGGTGATGCAGGGGAGTGTAGGGAAGCATGCACCCGAGAAATCTATTTCGGGGGGCTATTTGCTCTGCTGCCAGGGGCAAACTCTCTTCCTTTTTTCTCAAAAGAACAATCGGTCTTCGCGGTGAAATTAAGAGATTCTTTTCCTCTTGGTCCACATGGCAAAATTTCCTGATCATTTCTACGTCAGGGGCCATCAGAGCGAATGGTTTATCTTCTCGATATTTCCTCTTCCTCAGGGTAGCTACGGCCTCAAGGGAGGTGGCATCACAGGCTAGATGAAATCCTCCCAAGCCCTTAACTGCAACCACATAGCTCTTCTCAAGCAGGTCGGCCGCTTCCTTGATAGGGTCAGCAACTTCGACTTTTCTTCCTTCAGCGTCAAATAAGCTCACCTGAGGGCCGCAGACCGGACAGGCATTGGGCTGAGCATGAAATCTGCGATTTGATGGGTTCTCATATTCTACCTGGCAATCCGGGCACATTCTGAAAACTTTCATGGTGGTGCGAGAACGATCATAGGGGATGTCCTGAATGATGGTGAATCGGGGCCCGCAGTTGGTGCAGTTGATGAAAGGATAGTGAAAGCGGCGATCATTTGGATCAAAAAGCTCTCTCAGGCAATCATGACAGGTCGAGATATCGGGCGAGATGAGAACTAGCTCCTCCTTTTCCTTTCTGCTCTTTTTGATCTCAAATGCACTATAACCCACAGGGGCAAGTTCTTCATATTCTATTTTTTGAATAGCAGCCAGGGGCGGAGCAGAGGTCTTTATCTCGCTCAAAAAGCTCTTTATTTTTTCTCTTTCCCCTTCTACCTCTACCTTCACTCCTGTGGTATTGTTCAGAACAAAGCCCTTAAGGGAGTGTTTTTTGGCTAAGGAATAGATGAAGGGTCGAAATCCCACCCCCTGCACTATTCCCCTAACATCTACCCGGAATCTCACAATTTTCCTTTGTTCTGATTTCCTTTGCTCTGATTTGAGGCGGGTAGTGAGTGGGTTCTGATTCATTAGTTTGAAGGGAGGACTTCTATCTTCCCCATTCTTCTTTCAAGGTAAGCTGTTTTCTACATCTGGGGCAGAGGAAGGTAAGTTGATCAGAGCGGGAAAGGGGTACATCTTTTTCTCGCAGCATCCTTTTCTCCAGAAGCTCTATTTCCTCGTGCGAAGCCAGAATAAGGCTGGGATTTGAGAACGCACGAGGACCTAATCTCGAAATGAGCCAGTGAAGATGCTTGGGTGTGGTGATTGGATCGCCACAAAATTCACAGAATATGAGTCGGTCCTCAATTGTAACTATACATTCCTTTCTATCTAAAGTAGCCAGATCGTACTTCTGGGTAAGGGAGATTCCTTTTTCAGTAAGACAGTCCCTGTGGCACTGACCACAGAATTGACAAATATCGTAGTGAAGAATCATTCTTCTTTTTCCTTCAGGGGTATCCTCCTCTATAACCTCTATAGCCTGAGCCGGACAAACATTGGCACAGGCCCCACAGACCACGCATTCCTCCTCATCGAACTCCGGCTTACCCCGATAGGCCGGCGCTGCTGGTGAGGGAACCTTGGGAAATTTAGTAGTGTATGGACCTTTGATTAAGGCCGTTACAGCTTCTCTTAATTCCCGCAGTTTTGGGTACTTCATAGAGCTTCCGTTTTTTGAGATACTATCTTTCGCACTCCTACGATCTAACTTTCTTTTGCCTTTTTCTCATCCTCCTGGTATCTGTCTACCACGCTCTTTTCCCACAGCTTAACCCCAGCTTTGTGGGCAGCATGGGAGATGGCATGAGCAGCGGTCGGACCGCTAAGGGCCACAAAAGCAATGGCCAGGAGGGCTTTCCAAGGAAAGCCGCTCATAAGAAAAACTCCAAAGAGAATAAGGCAGGTTCCCAGGGTGACGCATTTGGTTGATGCCTGCAGTCTAGTATAAACATCAGGGAGTCTTACCAGTCCGATGGCGCCAAGAAGATCAAAGAATACTCCGATTAAGACGATCACCTTTCCAATAAAAACTACGGTTTCACTCATCGAATCTCTTTCTCTCCAGATATTTGGCCAAGGTGAGCGCTCCAATAAAACCTAGAAGAGTCCAGGCAATAGCAATATCCATGAAGTATTCACGGGGGGTATATACCACAAACAGGGCACAGAATCCTACTACCAGGATTCCTAGGATGTCTACCGCTACTATCCTATCAGCGGAAGTAGGACCTCGAAAAACCCTGTACAGACAGAGAAAACAGCTCACAATTAACGGGATAAAGAAGACAAGGGGAAGTCGAGGAATCATTCAAACACCTCCCTGAGGATAGGTTCAAATCGGCTGACAATCCTTCGCGTGGCCTCTTCTAGGTCTTTAGAGTAAACCTTGATGCAGTGGACATAGATATAACCATCATCGGTTAAGGCTACTGACATAGTACCCGGGGTTAGGGTGATGGAGTTAGCCAGAGCTACTCTAGCCACTTCGGATTTGAGAGTTGTCTTGACCTTGACGATTCCCGGCTCAATGGGAAGATAAGGATGAAGAACTCGGTAGGCAACATCCAGATTGGCAAGAGTGCAGTAGTAGAGGAATATGGGAATATAATACAGAAAATAGAGGAAACGTTTAATCTGGAAAAAATGTCTGGGGCGCTGAGTAAATAAATCGGCAAACCAGAAACCAATGATAATGGAGATAAGTATTCCAATTAGAAGGGACGGATAATAGAGCGTCCAGGTAAGCACTAGCCATACTATGAAACTAACCAGAAAAAGCACCAATTTCTTCATTCTATCCCCCCAGAACCAGACTGCTATATCCAACTCCTTCTTGCAAGACCCTCACCGCTGGTTCCAAGATAATCTTCATAATGGGATAAAAGAAAATCCCTGCCCCTATGCAGATTATTGCCAAAGCAACCATGGATGCGCACATAAGAGGTGGAGCCTCTTTGACTTTCTCCAAGCCCTCCCCCAGCTTACCGAAAAAGGCGTACCTTTGAACCTTGAGGTAGTAGGCGAGGGTCAGCACGGAAACCAGAATTGTAATGACTCCCAGAACGTATCTTCCAGCATAAATGAGCCCCATAATGATGAAAAGCTTACTCCAGAAGCCATTCAAGGGAGGAATCCCTGAAATGGATAAACTCCCAATAGCAGAAGTTGCTCCAGTAAATGGCATTGCCTTGCTCAGCCCCCCCATCTTCTTTAATTCTCGGGTTCCGGTGGAGTATTCCACCGCCCCGGAATTCAAGAACAAAAGGGCCTTGAAGGAGGCATGGTTGAAAAGGTGAAAGAGGGCTCCTAGAATCCCCCAGTAGTTACCACATCCCACCCCCAGCATAATCAACCCAATCTGGGATATGGAAGAGTAAGCAAGGAGCCTCTTAAAATCGTTCTGCTTTAAGGCCAGGAGGCCTCCTCCCACCATGGATAAGGCTCCCAGGATCATGAGGATCCAGGAAAGCTGGATGTTCATGCCAAAAACATTGAAGAATATTCTCAGTATGGCATAAACCCCCAGAGCTTTTATGAGCACCCCTGATAACATGGCCGAGATGGGGGCAGGAGCACTGGGGTGGGCATCGGGAAGCCAGGCGTGAAAGGGCATTATGGCCGCCTTTAACCCAAATCCTGCCAGGAAAAGAATCATGGAGAAGGAGATTAGATTTCCCTTCTGTCCCTGCAAGATTGTTCCCACATGGGCCATGTTGAGAGATCCGGTGAGAGAATAGATGAGCCCTATGGAAAAAAGAATAAGCACCGAAGCCACTGAGCCCATGACCATGTACTTGAAAGAAGCCTCCAGTTCTTCCGCTTCCACTCCAAAAGCAACAAGAGCATAAGATGCAATGGCAGCAATCTCCAGGAAGACAAAAAGATTAAAGAAGTCTCCACTGAGGACCACTCCATTCATACCAGCCAGCATCAGGAGAAAAAGGCCATAGTAAGTGGACTTGGCGGTGAACTTTTTCATATAGCTCACCGAATAGAGAATAGCCAGGAAAGCCACCAGATTAATAATGATGAGCATAAGGAGACTCAGTCCATCAAGGACCAGGTTTATCCCCCAGGGAGGAATCCATCTGCCCATTCGGTAGACGAAGATTCCTTCTTGGGAAAGAGGGATGATTAAGGCAAAGGGGAGGATAGCCAGCATCAGGGTGGCGGCTGTTGCCAGTACATCGCTGACAGTTTCTTTAAATCTACCCAGGAGGACCACAATAAAGGCTGATCCCAGGGGAATGACCATGAACAAGGGAATTAGTGTCATCTCGTCTCCTTGGTTCTCTAGCCTCTTAATCGGCGAATCTTGGTGATGTCGAAAGTCTTGTATCTATCGTATACCCGCATGCAAAGGGCTACAATAAGAGCCAGGGTGGCAATGCCAATAACTATAGCGGTGATTACCAGCGCCTGAGGCAAGGGATCAACGAAACTCACCTTCCCCGCTCCTTCAGTAACTATGGGAGCTACAGCTCCAGCTTTGTACCCCACCGTAATGAGGAAAAGATTCACTGAGTATTCCATGATAACAATTCCCATCACTATCTTCAAGAGATTCTTCTTGATAAGTACACAGTAAAGACCAATGAGAAACAGCACAAAACACAGGAAGAACATCATCAGTCTCCCTCTCCTTTCTCCAATAGGCGGAAAAGAATCAAAGTTAAGAAGACGGCAAATATTCCTCCTCCCACCTTGAGTCCAATACCAATATTACAGAGGGGAATAAAACCTGCAGATATGAGCCTGAAGGGCTCTCCCTTGGGGAGGAAATTTAAGAAGAACCAGCCACCAAAGACAATTCCAAGAGTGGCCAGGATAAGAAAAATCAAGGCTCCCGCACTTTCCATTACCGAGGCGGTAGATTCTTTTAGCTTTTGGTAGGCTATTTCTTTTCCGAAGGAGAGCGTGAGGAGGACAAAGGCAGAGGCAATGATTACTCCTCCAGGAAATCCTCCTCCCGGACTGAGGTGCCCGTGCAGGATGATGTAAATGCCAAAAACCATGATCATGGGAGATACAAACCGGGCAATTACCCTTACGATAAGGGTCATTCCATTTTTCATTTTGCCTTCCTTCCGATGTTTCGTAGGACTGCGAAGGCCCCCAGGATGGCGGTGAAAAGGATAGTGGCTTCTCCCAGGGTATCGTAGGCTCTAAAGTCCAGAAGTATAGAAGTAACAAGATTTGCTGAACCTGTCTGTTTTAATCCTTCCTCGACGTAGCGCTGAGAGACCGTCATTAAAGGGGAGCCAAAAGGTGGAAGATCAGCTAAGGCCCTGTAAGCAAAAATGGCGAATATAACAACAAAGAGGACCGTGACCCCAATGGTCAGGGTTTCCCATTTTCCTTTTATGTCCACAACCTCTTTTCCTATGGATACCGCTATTATTAAGATAACCAGAGCCAGGACTTCTACCACAATCTGGGTAATAGCGATATCGGGAGCCTGCATATAGAGGAAGGCTACCGCCAGAGCCATCCCCACTACCGCCAATGAGATAACAGCGGAGATGAGATACCTGGTATGTACAGCTACCAGGGCCCCTACGATCATCAGTGTGATGAGTAGGTAAAGTTCTATCTCCGGCATACATCGCTCCTTATTCAGGTTCGCTCAGCGCAAAAAGACTAAGAGTAGAACGATAATTCCCAGAAGACACCAGGCAAGATAGGAGTGGAGCATTCCAGTGTGAAGGAACCCCCCGGCTCTGCCCAATAAAAGGAAAAAGCTGGCTAGTCCGCTCCAGACAGAATCTACTGCTCTATCTATGGCTAAGAGAACAGTGGCTACTCCTTTAGAGAAGGCCATCCCCCCTCGAGAGAAGTCCAGCTTCCCTTTGTCAGCTAGCCCGTAAATTCTTTTGAATCCGGCCAAATTCTTGACTGTCTCATAAAAATCGACACCGGACACCTTCATCTGGGAAGTAGCTACCTCCCCCCCAATATAGGCATCATCCTCTCTTATTGCGCTCACCTTGCTCAATCCATATATGATGGCTCCTACAACCAAGCCCAATATGATGAGTATGGTGGCAAGTCCTGGCTGCCACCATCCCATCCAGTCACTTACCTGTGGCAGCTGGGGAACGGCTCCTGAGATGAAAAGCCCTAAGGGTATTCTGTAGGCTAGGATTCCAAAAACCACACAGAGGGATGCCAATCCAACCATGGGAATGAGCATGGAAAGCCCCACTTCCTTACTTTGAGGTTTTACATCCTGGACTTCAGCTTTGCTTGAAGTCCCCAGGAAGGTGGCGTGAGTTAGTTTCATGAAACTGGCCAAAGTCAAAACAGAACCAAACATGGCTGCCAGAAGCCAGATAATCCAGAGACCCCCTCCAGCTCTTGCTCCTTCCACTATTCCCTGGTAGATCATCCACTTGGAAAAGAAACCGCTTAAGGGGGGAATGCCAGAGAGGGATAACCCGGCAATCAGGCAGCAGGTAAAGGTTATGGGCATAATCCTGGCCAGTCCACCAGTCTGGCTAAACTCTGTGGTGTGGGTTTGACTTTCTACCGATCCAGCTACCAGGAACAGACAACTGGTCCATATGGCAGTATTTAGAAGGTAGAAGAGCCCTCCCCCTATACCCACGGGATTTCCTGTAGCCAGTCCGACCATGAGATAACCAGCGGCGCAGATATTCAAATATGCCAGCAGGCTCTTCATACTGGACTGCGTCAGGGCCATCAGGGCCGCCACCACAATGGTAAATGAGCCAATGATCATTAGCAGAACACTAACTGCCGAGTTGGCACCTAAGGCGAATAGGTCAAAAGATACGCGGGACAAAAGGTAAATCCCTACCAGTTTGTCCAGGGAAGCGGGCAAAAATGCCATTACCGGCATAGGTACCTCTTCAGAAGCTACAGGTATCCATCTCTGGAAAGGGATGCTTCCTATTTTGGCTATAGCTCCTACGGTAAGCAATAGGAAGGCACTGACGGCAATCCCTCCCTCCAGAGGAATCCTGAGTATCTCATTTATCTGGAAAGTGCCGCTAATGCGGTAAAGAAGCAAAATTCCCAGGAGAAGGGAAAAATCGCCTACTCCCATGGTAATGAGTCCCTTGGTGGCTACCCGATAGGAGCCCAGGGAGAGCAAGCCATACAGGAGAACAGCCATAGATCCCCAGAAGAGGAGAAAGACTATGAGGCTGTTAGAGAGAACTGCTCCCGAAGAGGCCCCTATGGTCCACAAAAGGTAAGCATAGTACTCCCTCAGTCTGGGCCTTTCCGCCATAAAACGGGCTGAGTAAAGAGAAATCAGAAAACCAAAGAGAGCGATGAAAACTAGGATCAAGGAGGAGAAATGATAGCTTCTCAAGGTAAACTGGAATCCTTCAACAGGAAGCCAGGGTCTGACAAAAGCAAGCTGTCCTTTAAGGAATATACTTATACCCAGCACAAGGGTAATTGCAGTCACCCCTACCGAAAGCCCCTCTTTCACCCATCTAGTCGGGATCAAAAGACAAACTATGCCTGCCAGCATGGGTAGAAAAATGGGGTAAAGTAAGATGGAACTATTCATTTAATTTCCCTTTTATCTCTCCCGCATTTATTTAAGTAAACCAGCTACAGCTATGTTGGGTAGCACTATAATCTGGCTGATAAAAAGTCCCAGAATAAGGGAGATAATGCCTAAAGTTAACACACAACCAACCATAGATCTAGTCTTCTCAGATTTATTAGAGGTCCTCATTTTTCCTAGAAAAATTCCGTTAAAAAGCCGCAGCAGATAAAGCATGGTCAGAATAGCAGCTAAGACGGCTAGAGTTGCTATGAGGAAGTGCCCCCCCTTCACCGTGGCCAAAATCACCATCAGTTTGGCATAGAATCCACCAAAAGGAGGAAGGCCCATTATGGATAAGGAGCACAAGAGAAAGCCTACTCCTGTGAGAGGCATACTTTTCATTAGTCCTCCCAGCTTATCAATGTTCCTCTCCCCACATTGCTGCTCCACTACTCCTGCTCCCAGGAATAGACCCGCCTTTCCCGCAGCGTGAATCATAAAATAAAGAAGCCCGGCCATAAGTCCTATCTTGCTCAGGAGAGCAAAGCCCAAGAGAATATATCCCACCTGGGAAACTGTGGAATAGGCGATGATTCTTTTAATATCTTTTTCCAGGAGAGCGGCTCCTGCTCCAATCAAAGAGGAAAGGATAGCCAGAAGGAGAATCCAGTTCCAGGATACCCCAAAGGTGAAGGGGAAAATGCGCAAGAATGCAAAAAGCCCCACTTCTACCTCCACCCCGGAGAGGATCGCACTCATGGGAGAAGGCGCTACCGAATGAGCATCCGCCAGCCAGGTGTGAATAGGAAGGCAGGCGGACTTAGCGATTATTCCCAGAAAGATCAGGAAGAGAATGGTGTTCAAGCCCGGGATCGAAAGCCCTTTGAGCTCTGTAAGATTCAGAGTCCCCGTCTCGCCATAAAGGAGAACAAATCCGAGCAGCATAAAAGACGAACCAAGGAAAGTCATAAGGAAAGTTTTGTCGGCGATAGTAACTATCTTTTTCTCTCTATGAAATCCCACCAATCTCCAGGTAGTCAGGGCCGCCAGCTCCCAGAAAATATAAAGAAGAACCAGATTCTCGGAGAAGGCGACTCCTATGAGAGAAGCAATCATCAGAGTGATCATAAAGTAGTATTCTCGCTGATTCTCATACCTCTTCATATAAGTAAGAGAATAAATGAGAGCTATCATACCCACAAAAGAGAAAACAAGAGCAAAGATAAGGCTTATTCCATCAGCCAGGAAGGAGATATTGAAGAATCCACCATTCTGAGAAATGAGCTGGATGACTATTGTCTTACCGGCCGCTATGGGGGAAATTAAGAGAAGGATAAGGACGAACGAAACACCCACAGCCAC
>JAUWAK010000059.1 GCA_030602105.1 Candidatus Aerophobota bacterium
GATGCTTACAAAGAATAAGGTCGAGTCATAAGAAGAGGTCTGCGGTCGCGTGGCGCGTGGCTGCAGACCTCTCGTCTATCCTTTCACGAGAAGGAACAATTTGCAAACGAAGCGATGGACACCCTGGTTATATATATCGCCAGCACTCATTATGCTGACCTTTTTTCTGATTTATCCTTCCGTCCACACATTTTATCTTTCTTTCTTTGGCCCAGGCTCCAGGAAGTTCGTAGGAGTCAGTAACTACATATTCGCCTTCACCAACAGAGTAATGCTCACCGCATTTCGAAACAATGCTCTATGGATATTGGTTTTCACCACGTTGACCGTATTTATGGGACTGGTTCTGGCTGTAATTCTGGACCGCGTGAGATATGAAACGGTGGTCAAGTCCATCGTCTTTATGCCCATGGCCATTTCCTTTGTTGGTGCGGCGGTAATCTGGAAGTTCGTCTACGCTTACCGACCCCCGGGCGCTCCGCAGGTTGGCATACTCAACGGCTTCCTCAGCCTCCTCAACATTTCTCCCCTCGGCTGGCTCATCGAGAGACCGTGGATTAATAATTTTTGCCTTATTGGGGTTGGCGTGTGGATATGGACTGGGTTTTGTATGGTGATTTTGTCGGCTGCATACAAGGGCATTCCTGGGCAGCTCCTGGAAGCCGCTCGCGTCGACGGGGCCGGTGAGTGGCAGATCTTTAGGAGAGTTATCCTCCCTCTTATGATGCCAACTATGGCTGTTCTCACTACCACCATGACGATCTTCGTACTCAAGATATTTGATATCGTCTACGTTATGACCAATGGCAACTTCTCAACTGAGGTTATTGCCAATCGTATGTACAAGGAAATGTTCCATTTTAGAAATTTTGGCCGGGCGAGCGCCATTGCTGTAATTTTGCTGATGCTTATTGTCCCCATCATGCTCATCAACATCCGGCGCTTCAAGAGAGAGGAGCTGCTGCGATAATGGAAAGACTGGTAAGAGTTCTGTCCCGGGTTCCGCTTCACGCGGTAATTATCGTCATCGCCCTCATATGGGTCTTTCCCACTCTTGGGGTCTTCGTAACTTCCTTCAGGCCCGCCCCAGACGTAGCAGCTACCGGGTGGTGGACCGCCCTGAGGGTTCCTTTCGAGTTTACCCAGTATACACTAAGGAATTATGAAAGCGTCATCAACCAAGGTGGGATAGGCCGGGCTTTCTTAAACAGTCTCATCATCACCATCCCTGCCACCATTCTTCCCATTATGATAGCGGCGCTTGCTGCCTACGCCTTTGCCTGGATGAGATTCCCCGGACGCAGGTTCCTCTTCATAATGCTGGTAGCCCTCCTGGTGATACCTCTTCAGACAACCATGATCCCCATCTTGCGCCTTTTCAACCGACTCGGTCTTGCTGGTACGTTTCCTGGAATCTGGTTAGCCCATACCGGCTACGGCCTTCCCCTGACCATATATCTCCTGTACAATTTCATAGGAGCCTTACCCAGTGAGCTATTCGATTCAGCTACTATAGATGGTGCATCTACGCTTCAAATCTTCTTCCGGTTGGTCCTACCGCTCTCCATTACTGCTATCGCCTCCGTCACCATCTTTCAGTTCCTCTGGGTATGGAATGACCTTCTGGTGGCCCTTGTCTATCTCGGAGGCACGCCAGACGTGGCATCTATTACCGTCCAGGTGAGCAGCCTGGTCGGTTCCTACGGCCAGGATTGGGAAGTGCTTACCGCAGCGGTATTTGTCTCCATGCTCCTGCCGCTGAGTATTTTCTTTGGGCTTCAGCGATATTTTGTAAGGGGCATTCTGGCAGGCTCCATAAAAGGATAACGTCTCTAGGTGAGAGGAGAAAATCCTGATGGCTTCCGAGCTCTCCAAATATGAGAAGATCATAGGCTACCAAGAAATTGAAAGGCTAAAGGATCAGGCCCGCAGGCTAAAAGGTATCACTCTCCTGCATGTTAACTCCACCAGCACAGGGGGCGGGGTTGCCGAGATACTTAAGAGTCTGGTGCCCCTTTTTCGAGACCTGGGCATTTCCTGTGAGTGGAAGGTAATCCGGGGAACTAAAGAGTTCTTCCGGATAACCAAGTCCCTCCACAATTCCGTGCAGGGGGTGGGAGGCAAATCTCGTCTCACCCGGGATATGGCAAAGGAATACCAAAGGGTTAATAGAGAAAATGCAAAAAGGCTCGGTCTTGGTGCCGATGTTGTGGTAGTTCACGACATCCAGCCTCTACCTTTGGTGGAGGCAAAAGGTACAAATAAGTGGGTCTGGAGATGTCACATAGATCTTTCGCGGCCCGAGCGAGAAGTCTGGGAATTCCTTCATTCCTATGTTGCGAGCTACGATGCGACTATTTTTTCCGTGCCAGAGTTCAGGCAGGCTCTTTCCATTCCACAGTACATCATTGCCCCCTCCATCGATCCTCTGAGTGACAAGAACCGGGACCTTTCCCCACAAAAAGTGAGGGAGCTCTATCAGAAGTTCAGGATCCCCAAAGGCAGGCCGACTCTACTTCAAGTCTCCCGATTTGACCCCTCCAAGGATCCCCTGGGAGTCATCGAAGTCTATCGTATACTCAAGGAAAGGATGGATTGTCAGTTGGTTCTGGCCGGAGGAGGCGCTGAGGATGATCCGGAAGGTTCTAAGATTCTGGCCCAGGTGATGGAGGAGAAAAGAGATGATCCTGACATTCACATCCTGGACCTTCCCCCTACCAGTTTCCTGGAAATCAATGCTCTGCAGAGGGGAGCTGATGTAATCATCCAAAAATCCCTTAAGGAAGGTTTTGGACTCACAGTGACCGAGGCTCTCTGGAAGGAGAAGGCGGTGGTGGGAGGAAAGGTGGGAGGAATCAAGCTCCAGATAAGGGATGGAGAGAACGGTTTTCTGGTTTCCTCGGTGGGGGAAGCAGCCCAAAGAGTCGAGTACCTCTTCAAAAATCCATCTCAAGCCCAAAAGATGGGAAAAGCCGGGAAAAAGCTGGTTCGAGAGAAGTTTCTCATCGCTCGCCATCTCAAAGATTATCTAAACCTTGTAAGTGAGATAACCTCCAGCTGAGCTGGAGAGGCTAGAGCGAGCTTTTCTCTCACGTTTCCTCTATGCTCCTCTTCGAGATATCCCCCTTCCCCCTCTGGCGCCCCTCCTGGGGAGAGAGATTTGATGCTGCATCCTCTTATAGTTCCTTTTCCTTCGAAGTTTGGAGACAGGGAATCTTGTGCGGTAGACTTTATGTGCCAATGAATGGCTCCTCCCTTATCGTCTTAAGCAAGACAAGAAGTTTCATGTATGGGCTTGTTTTCTGGCATTTCACCACCTCCGCTGTGCCGCTAAGGGCCTTCCACGTCTCCCTTGTAAGTTTATCCGTATTTGGCTGGAACGCAAGTTTGTAGATTGACTTCTTCCTGATGCGAGCTGAAGCTAGTGGACCATCTTGCCCGAGTCTTTCAGGTCATATCCGACAAGATCACCGGCCAACTTAGAGAACCTGGCTGAATGGAGGAGATTCAAGAATACCTGAACGCTCTTGATTGACAGGTTTTCTTTGGGTACTACCAAATCATAACGCTCAGTGGTTATGGGCAGGAACTTAAGGCGAAGGCGCTCTGCCACTGGTTGTATGCCAAGTCCGACGTCTGCCTCACCACGCAAAACTGCCAGCCCCACCTCCATATGTGTGAAGACTTCGTGAGGATATCCACGGACCTTCCTCGGGCTAATACCTTCCTCTGCCAGAAGGTGATCCAGGAGCAGCCGGGTTCCTGATCCTGGCTCCCTGTTAACCAATCGCATATCGGAGGAAGCTAGATCTCCCACGCCCTCAAAAAAAGCACTCCGATGCGGATTCAAGATGAATCCCTGGTTCCTACAGGCAAGATGGAAGACAAGAACTTCTTCTTCGGGGAGGAAATCTTTCAAGTAGGGAATATTGTATTCTTTGGTCTGGGGATGATAAAGATGCACCCCTGCCATATGGGCCCGTCCCAGATGAAGAGCCCTCAGCCCTCCCAGGCTTCCTGTATTGGCCATGTAGGTCACGATCTCCGGAGAGAACCCTTTGAGGAGATGAGTTTGCATCCTCTCCATGATAAGATCGTTGCTTCCGGCAATAAACAGGTTATGAGAGGGAAGCGAGGAAGGATGAGGGGCCGGGTGGGGAACCTTCAGCTTATGAAGAGACTGTGATTCGACCCAGTTTCGAATGAGACGCCGAGAAAAGGTCCATTTTCCTGTAATCTGAGTCCCCGGCAGGCGAGCTTCTCGAACCAGACGGTAGACCATCTTCTCATTGATATTAAGATACGCTGCCACTTCCCTGGCTGTCAGCATTTCTTTCTCCATGCTCTTCACTCCTCATTTATGTTTTGGCTAAAGAATATGTACCGAGGTTGCTTTGAACGTAAGGTAGATTCTGGATCTGACATTTAACCCCATCTCCCGGAAAGATTGACCGGTAATCTCGACCCTGAATACTTCACCTGACTCAACGTCCAGATATACCCTATCCCCCTCAGAAGATATCTGGACGATGGCACCAGCAAAACTGTTGCGCGCACTGGAAACGAAAGGCTCCCGGGACAGAATAATCTCATCCGGATCCACCGTAGCATGCTCTGATTCAGAATCCTTGTATTCAGAAGGAATCTGGATTCTTATCTTCCCGGTGTCGAAGCAGGTTCCCTCTCGGGAGGTGCGAATAGCCCCTTTGAAGAGATTATGCATGGTCGGAGAAACCAGGTTTCCTTCGAAGAGGGAGAAAACTCTGTGAGCTATTCGATAGGCCTCATCCAGATTGTGAGTGGTGAGAACAACAGTGGTACCTCGCTCCCGGTTAATCTTCGTGATAATATTTTCTAACTGCCGGATGCGCTTGGCATCAACATTGGCGGTAGGCTCGTCCAGAAAAAGAACCCTGGGATCGAGAGCCAGGGCTCTGGCTAATGCCACCAGTTGCGCTTCCCCACCCGAGAGCTGCCTTGCCCTTCGCTTCTCAAAGCCCACAAGACCCACCTCATCCAGAGCATCCCGGACGAGGCCGAGGCGCTTTTCTCTAGGCAGCCCCCTGAGCTTGAGGGAATACTCCAGGTTTTTTTCCACGGTGGTGTCAAATAGATATGGGTTCTGTAGAACCATGGTCATCTTCCTTTGGGCCGAGCTTCTGCAGTTTGCATCTTCATAGATAGGTTTTCCTTCAAAAAATATCTGGCCCTCGGTGGGTCGAAGGAGTAGATTCATAATATATAGAAGCGTGGTTTTCCCCGAGCCATTGGGTCCCACAAATCCGTAAATCTCACCTCCATGCAGGACCAAATGACCGATCTCCAAAGCTTTCTTCCCACCGTACCAGTGGACAATGTCCAGAAGCTCAAACTGCGGATGACGTGCGGACATCATCATCTTACCCTACCCCTCATCTGAAAAAGGTGGAGGAGAATATTCACCGAGAATACCACCAGAAGCAAAAATAGCCCCAGGGCCAGAGCAAATCCAAATTCTCCCTTGCTGGTTTCCAGAGCAATCGCAGTAGTCATGGTTCGGGTATAGAATCGAATGTTGCCCCCCAGCATCATGGCGGACCCTACCTCAGATGCTGCCCGTCCAAAGCCCACAATGACTGCCGCCAGAACAGAATATCGTGCTTCCATCAAACTCGTCCAGGCTACCCGGAACTTTCCCGCTCCCAGAGTCTGAGCTGTGAGGACTGCCCGCCGATCAAGTCCATGAATTGCTGAGATGGTCAGAGCGGTAATAATAGGCAGTGAGAGAATGAACTCGCCCATAATGATGGCTCGAGGAGTAAAGAGAAGCTCAAGGAAACCTAAAGGAGCCTGCCTTGAGAGAATAGCATAGCCTAAAAGACCCACCACCACGGTAGGAAGTGCCATAAGAGTGTGGACAACGATGACCACAATAGCCTTTCCCCGAAAATCTCTCGATCCGATGAGGAAACCGAGAGGGACTCCCACCAAGCTGGCGAGAAATGTGGCGGTGAGAGAAATCCTGAGCGAGAGGCCAACAATCCCATAGACCTCGGGATCCACAGTAAAAAGAAGGCGGCCAGCAGTGAAGAGACCCTCAGTGAAATAGCTCATAGAGTTCTTCCTTCCCGAGCACTGGAAGAACCCTAGCAGAACACCTCAAAAAGTCAAGCCCTAGGATAACCAAGATGGAGTTATTATGACCCAAGCTTACCAAGATGGCCAGATGCTCTTGACAGGCTTCCGCGGTATGATATTCTAAAGACTCGCCCTCTCCGTCTCAAAGGACGACCTGGGCAGCCAGGAAATTGGTCAAAGAAAAGGGCTTGAGAAAAAGCATGAAGAGTACCAAAGAAGGAGAAAGGAAGGGGCAAGAAGAAAAAAGCAACAAACAAGGCGAGAATCAACTGAAGGAAGGAGAAGCCAAATGAGACCATGGGTGACGATTCTACCTCTAGCCTTGGTTTTGATCTTTTCCAGTGCTACCTCAAGCCTTGCTCTGGAAAGATTGAAGGTCTCCAGTACCACCAGTACCGATAACTCAGGTCTTTTCCAGGCTCTAAATCCTCCTTTTGAAAAAAGATTCAACTGCCGCGTTGACATCATCGCTGTTGGGACAGGCAAAGCCCTTAAGATCGCCTCCAATGGAGATGTGGATGTGGTTTTTGTTCACGACCGCGAGGCAGAGGAGAAATTCCTTTCCGACGGGTATGGCGTCAATCGAAGAGATGTTATGTGCAACGATTTTCTCATAATCGGTCCGACAGCCGATCCGGCGGAAATCCGCGGAATGAAGGACGCCAAACAGGCCTTGAGAAAGATAGCTCACACAGGGGCTTTCTTTGTCTCAAGGGGAGATGACTCAGGAACTCATAAGAAAGAGCTGGCCCTATGGGAAAAGGCTGAAATTGTGCCCCAAGGTACGTGGTACTCGGAGGCGGGTCAGGGAATGGGTGCTGCTATTCAAATAGCAAACCAGAAACTCGCCTA
>JAUWAK010000060.1 GCA_030602105.1 Candidatus Aerophobota bacterium
TTTGACCGACCGGGAACTCCGCATCTTTGGTGTGAAGGATGCGGCATTGGGCAAGTCTGGTACTATACCACCAAGGCCATTGAAGAGCTCGAGCTTGCTCCAGACAAAGTCGTCTGGGTCGGGGGCAGCGGCTGCACGGGAAGAATGTGCACCTATTGGGCAGGTGACTACTTTCACACCCTTCACGGCCGACCCCTTGGGTTTGCTACCGGAGTAAAACTGGCTAATCCAGAGCTAACCGTAATATGCCATATGGGGGATGGTGAGTGCGCCGGAATCGGAGGCAATCATCTCATCCAGACGGCCAGGAGAAATGTGGATTTGGTAGCTGTTGTTGTTAACAATTTTAACTTCGGAATGACAGGGGGGCAGTTTTCTCCCACCACTCCCCGTGGTGCCTTCACCATGACTTCCCAACTTGGCCATATTGAATATCCTTTTGATTTATGCAAGCTAGCTGCCTGCTGTGGAGCTAGCTACGTAGCCAGGTGGACCAGTGTTCAAGCCAGGCAGCTCATAAGGTCTATCAAGAAGGGAATTCAGAAAAAAGGATTCTCCTTTATAGAGATTATGTCTCAGTGTCCTACCCAGTATGGAAAAAGGAACAGGATTGGAAATGGAGTTCAGATGATGAAGTGGCTTAAGGAAAATTCCATCAGGAAAGATAGAGCGGCGGGAGCCTCAGAGGAAGAGCTCAAGGGTAAGTTCATTCTGGGCGAGTTTGTTGATGAAGAGAAGGCTGAATTTGGTGCATCCCTCAGGGGGATTGTTCAAAAAAGGAAGGCCCAGAGTGTCTAGAATGCAAGTCAAAATATCTGGTTTCGGAGGACAGGGAATAGTTCTGGCTGGAATCGTCATCGCCAGAGCCGCCGGCCTTCATGACAAAAAACACGTAACACAAACCCAATCCTACGGTCCTGAAGCCAGAGGCGGAGCCTGTGCTTCAGAGATAGTCATCTCGGATGAGAGAGTGGACTATCCTCTAGTGGAAGAAGCCGATATCCTGGCATGCATGTCTCAGGAGGCACTGAGCCGTTATGTATCTACTTTGAAGAAAGAGGGAACTCTTTTGATCGACCCTGATTTGGTTCATGAGATTCCACAGGTGCCTCGGATCAGGGTTTACAAGATTCCGGCCACTCGAATTGCCACAAATGAGCTCGGAAGAAAGATAGTGGCTAATATGGTTATGCTGGGCTCATTGGTAGGTATTACTAGGTTAAGCACAACTAAGGCTGTAAGAGAGGCTGTTCGAGAGAGTGTCCCCAAAGGGACGGAGGAGCTGAACCTCAAGGCTCTCCAGAAGGGGATAGATCTTGCGAGGGAGCTAGCCGATGAGATTGTATGAATTTGAGAGTAAGAAAATCTTATCTAGCTATAGTATTCCCGTTCCCAAAGGCAGGGTTGTGACCAGTTCCCAGGAGGCGAGGATCTTCGCTCAGGAAATTGGCGGACCCATTGCTCTTAAGGCTCAGGTCCTGGCCACAGGTAGGGGAAAGATGGGAGGAGTGAGGTTCGCCGAGAGCCCTCAGGAGGCGGAACAGGTTGCACAAGAGATGCTGAAGGCCGAGATCCAGGGATATGCTGTCAAAAGTCTATTGGTTGAGGAAAGATTAGATATAGAGCGGGAACTTTATGTAGGATGCACCTACGATGATGTGAAAAAGACTCCTCTTATTATCTGTAGCAGCCTGGGGGGCGTTGACATAAATGAGGTCTCCCGCAAGCATCCAGAGAAGATACATAAATCTTCTATCAGCTCGTTTATGGGTCTGCAGCCCTATAAGGCCTGGGAGCTGGTGCAAAATCTTGACCTTCCCGCAAAACTTCCCTGGGCAGCTCAAGCTATTCTACTCAAGTTGTGGGGGTTTTTTTCCCAGTTTGATGCGATATTAGCGGAAATCAATCCTCTTGTCCTAACCAGTCGAGGAGAACTTGCTGCTTTGGATGCCCACATCGAAATTGAAGACGATGCACTTTTCCGACAAAAAGAAAGATTGGGCAGGTTCCAAATTGAAGAAAGAGAGGACAAGGCGAGGCCTCCCACCCCCTTTGAGATTGAAGCAGCCCAGATTGATAAGGCTGATTATCGAGGGGTAGCGGGGAGGGTGATCCAATTTGATGGTAATCTCGGACTTTTGATTGGTGCAGGGGGAGGAAGCCTCACTACTTTTGATGCCATTCTAAGATATGGTGGAAAGCCTGCCAACTACTGTGAGGTGGGGGGGAATGCACCGGTCAGTAAGATATGCAAACTGGCTAAGCTCGTCCTCTCCAAACCCGGAGTAGAGGGAATAGCTGTCATTACCAATGTATACAGTAATTCCCGGGTTGATTTTGTGGCCAGGGGACTCATTAAAGCTATGGTAGAGCTTGGTATGGATCTCAAAAGCTATCCCGTCCTTTTTCGATCTGCAGGGGCGTTCGAAGAGGAAGGTTATGCTATCCTTAGAAAGTACGGGATCAGGTATTATGATCGAAGTGTCTCCATGGATGAGGCGGCAGGGTTGGCTGTTGAAATGATAAAGAAGGGCTCGTAAATTGGCGATACTGCTTAGTGATTCAACCAGGGTTATTGTTCAGGGTATCACCGGAAGGGAGGCGGTCACTTTTACCAAAGCCATGCTGGATTATGGAACCAGGGTTGTGGCTGGAGTAACCCCGGGAAAGGAGGGCCATAGGGTTTATGGGGTGCCGGTCTATAACTGCGTCGAGACCGCAATGAGGAACCATGAGGCTAATACTTCCGTTGTCTCCGTACCCCCAGGATTTGCCAAGGATGCCACCTTTGAAGCTATGGATGCGGGTATTGAGCTGGTGAATGTCTTCACCGAGCGAATTCCACGGGGTGATGTAGCTCAGATGATCGAGTTTGCCAGGCAAAAAGGTGTGAGAATTGTTGGTCCTAATTCTTTGGGTATGATCTCACCCGGGAGGGTAAAACTTGGTCCGGCAGGTGGACCGCTGTCAGAGTGCAACCGTGCCTTTACCCGGGGCAGTGTCGCTGTCCTTTCGCGCAGCGGCGGTATGCTCACCGAAACATGCAGTCTTCTTTCTCAGAACGGAATTGGTCAGAGCATTGCCATAAACATTGGAGGAGACCCCATAGTAGGATCGGCTTTCTTTGATCTTCTTCCTCTACTGGAGGATGACCCAGAAACAAAGGCTATTGTTCTTTTCTGTGAGCCGGGAACATTCCAGGAGGAAGAGACCGCTCGTTTTGTGAAGGAAACTTCCTATTCCAAGAGGATCGTGGCCTTCATAGCGGGAAGTTTTGTTGACACCATGCCAGGTATGAGATTTGGTCACGCCGCGGTCATAGTTCATGGTGAGAGTGGGGCCACTCGAACTAAGGCTAAGGTGATGAGGGAAGCAGGAATAGTTGTGGTGGATTTTCATTCCGAGATTGTTGCTGCAGTGAAAAAGATATTGAATCAAAGCTAGGAAAGCTGGACATGGGAATGTTCGTGAATTTAAAGGTAAATGAGAGACTCTGCGAGGCAAGAGAGACCGGCTGCCAGAAGTGCATAGACATGTGCCCGGTGGATGCTTTTAGGCTAGAGAGCGGAAAGATAGTTACCATTTTTGACAACGAAGATGAGTGTACCTTTTGTAATATGTGCGTCCAGGAGTGTCCCAAGGCTGCGGTAAAAGTTGTAAAGCTCTATTGACTGATGAGGGAAGGTGAAACCCAAGCCTATGCTGCGAAGTAGGGTCGTTACCGAAGGAATAGAACGAGCCGCCCATAGGGCTCTTCTTTTTTCGGTGGGTCTCGAGAGGAAGGACTTCTCTAAACCAAAGGTAGCCGTGGTGAGCAGCTGGAACGAAATTGTCCCCGGCTGCATTCATCTTAGAGGAGTCTCTCGGCAGGTTAAGAGGGGCGTCGCCGAAGCTGGAGGTGTTGCTCTTGAGTTCAATACCATCGCGGTCTGTGATGGGTTGGCTCAGGGCCACCAGGGTATGCATTATGTGCTGCCATCCCGAGAGATTATCGCTGCTTCAGTTGAGATAATGCTTGAGGCTCACCAATTTGACGGTGCTGTTTTTCTTTCCAGCTGCGATAAAGTCACACCGGGAATGCTTATGGGAAGTGCTCGGGTGGATATTCCCTCCATTTTTGTTCCGGCCGGTCCCATGGAGGATGGAAATTACCAGGGGAAGAAGGTTACCCTTACCCATATGCGGGAATTCGCCGGCAAATTCTATGCGGGGAAGCTGACCAGGGAAGAACTTTACCAGATTGAAGAGGTGGCTTGTCCGGGCGCCGGGACCTGCGCCATGATGGGCACAGCCAACACTATGGCCTGCCTGTGTGAGGCCCTGGGGATGGCTTTTCCTCTCTCCGCCACTACGCCTGCCACTTCTTCAGAGAAGCTGCGGCAAGCCAAAGAGGCCGGTGGACGCATCGTTGAGCTGATAAAGGGAGATGTGAAGCCTTCCTCTATTCTTACCAAAGAATCTTTCATCAATGCGCTGCGGGTAAATATGGCTATCGGCGGTTCGACCAATGCCATTCTACATCTTCCTGCCATAGCCTATGAGATGGGCATCGCCTTGAGTTTGGACGAAATTGACGAAATCAGTCAGAGCACTCCCTATCTGGTGGGAGTTGTTCCCTCGGGGCCTTATACTGTTAATGATTTTCATCGCTCAGGGGGAGTGCCCGCTGTAATAGCGTCTTTGAGCTCTCTTCTTTGTCCAGACGCCAGGGGTGTAACTGGCAAGGACTTGGCGACCATAGGGAAGGAAGCCCGATGGGAAGATAAAGAAATAATCTGCCCTATAACTAATCCTCGAAGATCGGACGGAGGGGTCAGCATTTTGAGAGGAAGCCTGGCTCCCGATGGGGCTCTGGTCAAAAAGTCGGCCGTGGATGAGAAGATGTGGGTTCATCAGGGTCCGGCCAGGGTTTTTGAGTCGATGGAGGAGGCTATCCAGGCGGTGAGGGATAATTTGATTAAACCCGGATGCGTCATCGTAGTCAGGTATGAAGGGCCAGCGGGAGGACCGGGCATGCGGGAGATGCATATGATTACGGCTCTCATATGCGGGATGGGTTTGGCCAAGACGACCGCTCTGGTAACCGACGGTCGCTTTTCCGGCTCTACCAGAGGTCCCTGTGTAGGCCATGTGAGTCCGGAGGCAGCTCGAGGCGGCCCTATTGCTCTGGTTGAGGATGGCGATGTTATCGTCATAGATATCCCTGAAAGGAGCCTGGAGCTCAGAGTTTCTCAGGATGAGCTGGCAAAAAGGAGAAGGAAGTGGAGGCCTCTTGCGGCAAAGATTAACAAGGGTTTTCTTCATCTTTATTCGAAGAATGTTTCGTCAGCTGACAGAGCTGCTATCCTGGAAACTGCCGAAGGGAAGCTCGAAGAGTGAGAGAGAATACCAGAGGATGTAGAACATCCTAACAAAGGAGGTAGGGGCATGGAAATTCAGAAGGCTTCTTTTTTCCGGGTACCCCCGGAGGTTTTCTATGGTATTGGTGCGGCAGAGAAGATGGGAGAGCTGGCTAAGCCTCTTGGAAAGAAAGCCTTGATTGTGACGGATCCTGGAGTATCTGGGGCTGGCCTGTTGGATGAGATAAAAGCTAATCTTAAATCATCCGAGATTCAGACAGAAGTTTTCGATGAGGTGGAACCCAATCCTTCTGTGGAAACGGTGGAAAAGGGTCTCAAGGCTTTCAAACATTTTGAGGGTGATTTTATTGTAGCAGTCGGAGGAGGAAGTCCTATGGATGTGGCAAAGGCTGTTGCGACCCTGTATACCAATGGTGGTAGAATCACGGACTATGAAGGGGTAGGCAAGGTCGAAAAGCCTTCCGTCCCAGTCATAGCTATTCCCACCACGGCAGGAACAGGAAGTGAAGTTACCATCAACCTCGTAATTACCGATCGGCCAAATAGGCATAAGTTCCCGGTCATTGACAAGAATATTGCTGCCAAGATAGCCATTGTTGATCCGGTGATGACTTTGACCTTGCCTCCTGCGATAACCGCTGCCACCGGACTTGATGCCTTGACTCACGCTATTGAATCCTATACTTGCACCATCAGTCATCCAGTATCCGAGATCTTAGCCCTGGAGGGAATAAGACTAATGGGGGCGTATCTTCGGCAGGCTGTAGCCAATGGAAAGAATCTAGAAGCCCGGGATAAGATGATGACAGGTTGTCTTATGGCCAGTATGGCTTTCAGTAATACTCGCCTGGGCAACGTTCATGCCGCCAGCACACCTTTGGGTGGGTACTTTGACGTTCCCCACGGTGTGGCCAATGCTATTCTCCTACCCTATGTCATGGAGTTCAATGTTTTGGGGGATCCCCAAAAGTTCTCCCATATTGCTGAAGCCCTGGGTGAGGATATTTATGGTATGACGGAGATGGAGGCGGCTTACAAGGCCCCTGAGGCGATAAGGAAACTCTCTGATGATGTCGGTATTCCCAAGAGCCTAAGAGTTGTGGGAGTCAAAGAGGAGGGGATAGAAGATATGGCCAAAGAGGCTATGACTAGCGGTAATATCCTGGTCAATCCCCGAGCGGCAGAATTAGAGGACATGATCAGCTTGTACAGGGCAGCCTATTAGCTGGCCGCCTTTTCCTGGTTTAAAGGAAGCAGACAAGAGGGCTTTGAGAAGAGGTGTTCTCCAGTTCAGGAGCTCAGTTTATGGGATGAGCAAAGTATGAACACCTGGGGTTCGTAGAGGTGGGGAGGCCAATTCGGATGGGCATGCCATGGAGGGGTAGGGTGAATGTCTCAAAGATGAATCTTGAAAACAAAGTAGCCATAGTTACTGGTGGATCTCGAGGTCTGGGTCGGGGAATGGCTTTGGCTCTGGCCGAAGCAGGAGCAGATGTAGTGGTG
>JAUWAK010000159.1 GCA_030602105.1 Candidatus Aerophobota bacterium
CCGCAGAGGATCTACTACTCGACTATTGCCTCCATCGAAAAGGAAGATGACGGATTCTCTATTGGTTTTTTCCTGGCCGAACATGTAGAGGGGCGGTACGTAATAGATTTCGATAAATTTGAGGAAATGAAGAAGAGACGAGAATTTGACAGAGATGAGCTTGGGAGAATTAAAGCCCTTTTTGACAAGCTGAGGCTAGTTAACTCCAGGAAGACTATCATCTATCGGATAATTCAAAGCATACTGGAACTCCAACAGCGCTTCCTGGAGTCAGGCAGCTCTAAGGATTTGAAGCTCCTGACTCAGGCGTCCTTGAGTGAGAGAATAGGATCACATCCGAGTCTGGTGAGCAGAGTTATCAGCAGGAAAGCCATTCGCACCCCTCAGGGAAGGGAAATATCTCTCAAGACTTTTTTCCCCACCGAAAAAGAGCTAAGAAGACAGCTTATCAAACAGATAATTGACCAGGAAGAAGCTGCCATAAGAGGTGGAGTGATAAAGAAACCATACAGTGACGCAGAGATCACAAAGAAACTGAAGGAGGATTATGGCCTTTCCATTTCCAGGCGTTCGGTTAGTGAGACACGGCTGGAAATGGCGATTCCACCCGCCCCTGAGAGAATGCCTCGGTAGTTCGAATCCCTCTTCTTCGACCTTCTTCCTAGTCTTCTCATGCAGAAATTCCCAGGGCCACAGAAAGCCTTTTCGCCTCTTGCAGGGCTTTCATTCCAAAATAATCACAGGAAACTTTCGCACTATTTTTGGGGGAAAGTCCAGTTGAATCTGCGGTTGACGGATTAGTTTGCTATGCTAGCCTATGTGTATATTAAGAAGGAGAGGATACGTATTCAAAAGGAGAGAAAAGAAAGACACTTATCCAGGGGAAGGAATGGTCAAGATAGAGCAAGAAATATTAGTCAGTATTTGTGAAGAGTTCGGCCTTTGTTTTGTTGTGCTATTTGGATCACAATTGCTGGCAAAAGAGAGTTTCAAGACTGATTGTGATATTGCAGTTTTCTTTCAAGATGAGGTGAGTAGCGATAAAGAGCTAGAATTAACATCTCGATTCTCTCAGGTTTTGTTGACTGATGCAGTTGACATGGTGACTCTAAATTTTGCTCATCCTCTTATTCAATATGAAGTTGCGAGTTGTGGGCGACTTCTATACGAGAGAAAGGTGGGTTTGTTTGACAGGTTTAGATGGCGGGCTGTTCAAAGATGGAACGATAATAAGAAATTCAGCGATTTGAAATTAGATTATGTTAAAGATTATCTAGCGGAGACAGAAACTGGCACTTAAGCTTAATATCATTAGGGAAAAACTGGCGAAATTGGTTGAGTTCTTGAGGGAGTTGAGAAGAGTGAAAACGACATCTTTTGAAGAATATAAGTCAAATCCGGCTATAAAACGGTCTTGCGAAAGATTAATTCAGTTGATCGTCGAGAGTGCTGCTGATATTAACAGTAGTGTCATAATTGGCCTTAAGGATTTTCCTCCTCAGGACTACTATGATACATTTATCAGGGCCGGCGAGCTCGGACTTATTTCTCCCGTATTATCTAAGAAATTGGCTCCTTGGGCAGGCTTGAGAAATAGAATAGTCCCTGAATATGCGCAGATAAGCGATAGACTCGTTTTTGAGAAGGTAGAGCCTACCATTCAGAATTTTCGTGAATATGTACAGCAGGTTACAGAGTTTGTTGAGTCAAGGTCAGGTTGAGTATCTGTCTGTGTGGATCGAATCTCTCTGCAAGACGATCGATTCGGTCTTCCTTCAATTCAAAACCGTAGATACTGCGAAAAAGATACCTAAAAGAGCAAGTTTATTCTTTTCCATCTAACACCGCTCCCTCTTCTTCGACCTTCTTCCTAGTATTCTCATGCGGAAGTTCCCAGGGCTCTAACTATGGCTCTGCCAAACTCCTCGGCCGCCTGGGGGCCACTTCCGGTAATGATTTTGCCGGCAACTTCCACAGGTTCACCGGTATAAGATGCTCCTTTGGCTTCTAGCTTTCCCCTCTCCGAGGCCCATACGGTGGTTTTCTTTCCCGAGAGAACCCCGGCATTGGCCAAGGTCACTGGAGCAATGCATATGGCACAGAGGATTTTGTCTTTCTGGACAGTTTCCCGGGCAATGCTGTGGGCCGTAGAGTCGTTCCAATACTGACTGGCTCCCGCACCCCCTACAAAGATGATAGCATCGTAATCATCTACCTTCACCTCACTTACCAGTATGTCTGGCTTGGCTTTCGCTCCGAACATCCCGGTAGCCGGCCTCAGCGTGGTGGAGGCCAGGATGATACTGGCTCCCTCCTCTTGTAGAATCCTCCTGGGTTCTAAGAGTTCCTCATCGCGAAAATCCTTCTCGGCAATGATCATTACCACTTTCTTTCCTGTAAGCTTTTCCATAGTTTTACCTCCGTAGCTTAGATTAGTACAAATAACAGAGAGACTCCTCCCAGTGCCCAACAGTAATAGGAAAACCAGGAGAGTCTTCTTCCCAGAAGGGCCTTCTTGAGGACCACAAGGGAAA
>JAUWAK010000143.1 GCA_030602105.1 Candidatus Aerophobota bacterium
TTTTTGAAGTTGGTTATAAGTTTGGTAGGCAGTCTGTGTAGGCTCCGCCTTCAGTTTAATTCCCTTTTCCTCTATCCAGCGGCGAGTTGATGGGGAAACCTTCATCAATCCGGAGTTTCCAGTCCCAATCACAAGGATTTCAGGCTTCTCCCTTGCAATTTCCCCAAGATCTCGGGGAGAAAGAGAGTGACCCTCCCTTCTCCACCAGTTATCATCTACCCTATTCGGGTATATGATAACGTCTGAAGTATACCGTCTTCCATTTACTACAATAACTCCAAATTGATAGGAATCAACCATTTGGATTCCCCAAAATGAGGATGATCCCGGGATATCCCTAAAAATATGAGGTCAAGGAAGGCTATAGTCCCCCCTTGACCTCAACTATACTCTCACTATTCTACTGCTTCCCTCAAGCTTCTTCCGGCTTTGAACTTGGGGACATCTTTGGCCGGGATGCTTATCCTCGAGCCAGTCTGAGGATTTACGCCTTGCCGGGCCTTTCTTTTTTGCACCAAAAAGGTACCAAATCCTACTAAGGTGACTTTTTCTCCTCTGGCCAGAGAATCTGTAATTGCCGAGACCATAGCATCTACCACGTTATTAACTTCCTTTTTGGTTAAGCCAATCTCCGCAGCCACTTCTTCAACTAACTCCGCCTTGTTCATCTTGTTTCACCTCCTTTAGCTGTTTTCTCATCCTACACCCCAGCCATCATCGATAGTAAAACCGCCTACCATCAGTATTATAGCATCAGTATCTTTTTATTGGCTCTAACATAGCACATCCTAAAATATTCGTCAAGTGGTATCTCGGCAGAATTTTCCCTTGCTCCACTCAGAACCTCTTCTTCCCGTCTTGGGCGGCAAGCATGTCCCCAATGTCACTTGGGGAAAAATGTACCTCAAAACTAGCAAGAGCAAAGCTCCTTCTGTCTCGCACATCAATACTTTCCTGGTGGCATCAAGACCCTCGTTCTTTTGGCTACACTCCAACAGATCTTCCCAATCTTATCGATAAGGAAACTCAAGGATATTGACAAGGCAGTAAGTTATGTTATTCTGCAGATGATTGAAAACCAGGTGGCAAGGGTTTTAAAGGAATGAAAAACAGGCGTAGAGCCAGGGAAATAGCCCTCCAAACCCTCTACGAGGCCGACATAAGAGGAGTCCCCTCCCAAAAGGTTCTAGAGAGTATCTTCTCCCGTTACCGATTCAAAGCCGAGGTCAAAGAATTCACGGAAAAATCAGTCCTGGGAACTTCCCAATACCTTTCCTCTATTGATTTTCTCATCAAAAAATACGCCGAGAATTGGAGTCTGGACCGCATAGCTACAGTGGATCGCAATATCTTAAGATTCGCCATCTATGAGCTACTGCTTGTGGAGGAGGTACCTCCTATAGTCAGCATAAATGAAGGGGTCGAGATAGCTAAGCGGTACGGTGCAGCCGATTCGGGACGATTTGTCAACGGCATCCTGGATAAAATTCGCAAAGAGAGAGAACCGAGTGGGCCTCTCAAATGGAATCACCTCAAGAGCAGGCTCCAGGCCGATCCCTGTTTAAATGAACTAATCAGATCAAAGACCAAAGAGAAACTCTGGTTAGTGGGAGGATGTATTAGAGATCTTCTTCTAGGTAAGGAGCCGCAAGATTTAGACGTGATGACTGAAGATCCTGACTTTTCCACTGCCAGAAAGTTTGCCCGCCAAAAGCAAAAGGAGTTAATTGAGCTAAGTCCCGAGGTGAGAAGACTGCATCTTTCAGAGGGAGAAATCATTGACTTTACCCTGAAGAAGTCTCCTGAGCTAAGAGAAGACCTATTTCGGCGGGATTTTACCATCAATGCCCTTGCCCTGGATTTGGATTTCATCAAGGAGGCACCCCTTTGCCTTGTCGATCCTGACACGGGTCTGGAAGACCTTATCAGCGGAAGGATCAAGGTTCTCAAGAAAAGCTCCTTTGATGATGATCCTCTCCGCATTTTGCGAGTTTTCCGATTGGCGGTGGAGCTGAAATTTGAAATAGAAGAGGATACTTTTTCTCTCATCCGCTCCAAGTCTTCCCTAATCCATAAAGTAGCCAGAGAAAGGATAAAGGATGAGCTCTTCCTTATTCTGGGAGATGCAGAGTCTCACAGCTATCTGGAGAATCCCTCAGCAGCCCTATTGCTGAGACATATTCTTGGACGAGACCCCTATCTGGACAGGCTAAGGAGTCTGGAGGCACTGCTTCCCGATGTAGAAAAGATAGATAAAGACCTGCAAGGGCAGCTTGTTCTTCATCTTAAAGAGAGAAGTCAGGAAGCCGGAACTCGAGGAGAGCTTTTGAAGCTTGCCGCCCTTACATTTTCACCTGAAAAGGCAAAGACCCGTCTTTCTTCCCTGGGTAGGGAACTAAAACTCGGCACCAAGAAAGTAAAGATCCTCCAGAGAATAGAAAAGCTATATCCTCGCCTGGAAAAACTGATAGCTGAATGGAGGGACCCATACTCTGTGGCGGAGTTTCTCATTATGGCCAAGAAGGAGACAGTAGAAGTGTGCCTCCTCTTCTTGGTGCTAAATTCTAAAGGAGAAGCTTGTCGATCTTCTACACTTGAGCTATTGAAAGAATATTTTGATAAGGTTGAGCTTATCCTCCATCCTGCCCGCCTCATTAGAGGAGAAGAACTGATGAAGAAACTGGCCATCGCGCCGGGGCCGGACCTCTCCTTTCTCCTGGAAAAGATCCATCAGGCTCAATTAGTAGGAGATGTCAAAAACAGCAGCCAAGCCCTTGAGTATGCCCGAAAACTTCTCCCTGCCCCTGGCCCAACAAAGAAAGCTTAATTTAAGCCACTTTTGTAAAGATCACCGTCTGAGTCTTTCCGTATTTCTTGGCACATCTGGGACAGGTAACATACCAGAAGAGAAGCTCCTTGGCTACTTTGC
>JAUWAK010000137.1 GCA_030602105.1 Candidatus Aerophobota bacterium
CTTCCCATAGCAGGCCCTACTACCCCCTCTTTTTCCAGCTCATCCATAATGCGAGCAGCTCGGTTATATCCAATAGATAGTCTTCTTTGAAGAAGTGAGGTCGAGGCCCTACCCACCGTCATGATGAGCTCCTTAGCTTCAGAGTGCAGGCTATCACGCTGGGCTTCCTCTTTTCCCTCCTTTGTTGCCTCTTCTTCCCTGATAATCTCCTCCCGATACTCGGGTTTCCCCTGCTCTCTGATAAATTCCACTATTCTTTTTACCTCCCGAGGAGAGATGAAGCTTCCCTGAACCCGAAAAGGCTTGGTGGCCTCTACGGGAGAATAGAGCATATCACCATTTCCCACCAGTTTCTCCGCACCTGTGGCATCCAGAATAGTACGTGAGTCCACTTGAGAAGCAACAGAAAAGGAGATGCGGGAAGGAAAATTGGCTTTGATGAGACCGGTAATGACATCTACAGAGGGACGTTGAGTGGCTACCACCAGGTGAATGCCCGTAGCTCTCCCTAGTTGGGCTATTCGGCAGACAGTCTTTTCCAGTCTTCCGCCCCCCATCATCATGAGATCAGCCAGCTCATCAATGATCACCAAAAGATAAGGAATTTTCGCCTCACCTTCCACTTGCTCATTGAACCCCATAATGTCCCGAACCCCTTGTTTGCCAAATCTCTCATAGCGATTTCTCATTTCCCGGACAACCCACTCCAGGGCTGCATTTGCGTCTTTGACCTCGTTTATGGGAGGAAAAATGAGGTGGGGAATACCCTCGTAGTCAACCAGCTCCACCGTCTTAGGATCGATGAGAAGGAACTTAACCTCAGAAGCTAGGCAGCGGCAGAGTATGCTTACGATGAAAGAGTTGATACAGACACTTTTCCCCGAACCGGTCGCTCCCCCAATCAGAAGATGAGGTAGAGATTCAAGATTCACCCAAATCGTCTCCCCAGTAATATCCCTACCCAAAGGGAAAAAGAGCTTTGAGGTTGATACTCTGAATGGCTTTTCTTCCAAAAGCTCCCTCAGATAAACGAAATTGGCTTTTCTCTTCGGGACCTCTATTCCGACGAGAGACTTACCGGATACAGGAACCTCGATCCTAACACTAGGAACGGCCAGGGAAAGAGCCAGGTCACTGGAAAGACCCGTAATCTTACTGACCTTAATACCGGGACCCAGTTTTATCTCGAATCTAGTGACCACGGGTCCTTCTTTGATCTCTTCAATCTGGACCGGGACTCCGAAGTCTCCCAGAGTCTTCTCCAGTTTCTGACCAGCCAGCCTCACCTCATTCGGCGCTCCTTTCTGATCTGGCACAGGATCAAGCAAGGAGAGCGCGGGCAGGGCATGCATCTCGTAAGTAGTTTCGGTTGGCCTGACCGGTATCTTTTCTCGCATTCTTGCGGAAGGAAGTCTCTTCTGTACAGGAAGCTTCTTCTTTATGCGGAGTCGCGCCAGGGTGGGAGAGAGCTCCACCAGCAAGAGTGCAGAAAGAAGAAAAAGAGCAACCACCACCACGGCGGTTCCCAGCCTCCCGAAAGTGGATAGAAGTAGCCGGGCGAAGAAGAACCCCAGAAATCCCCCTCCGTAGAGGAAGGAGCCAAGATCGAGGCCTACCAAAGAAAGGGTAGAGCAAAAAGCTATCATAAAAAGAATGGCTCCCACACCCTGACGGTAAGGCGCTTCCCATGTCGTCTGTCTGAACCTTTTCACTCCTACAGCTATGACGCCTACGGGGAGAAAAAAGGCCCCTATCCCCAGGCTGAGATAAAGATAGGTAGCCACAAGGATGCCAAATTGCCCAATGTAATTGCGAACAGCCAAACGAGGATGGGAAGTGAAAAAGGGAGATTTGGAAGAACTATAAAAAAAAAGGCTGATGAGGATAAGGATGCCCACCAGGGTCAGGACAATACCCCAAATTTGATCTTCTTGTCTTCGTCGAAGCATAAGCTTCTCCTTCAATTCATGAAGTCTTTCGTATCACCGAATCCGCTCCCCCCCGCCTCACTCCTCTACCCGGATCTTCAACACCCTCCTCATCTGATCCAGGGCAAATTGATGATCATTCTCGGAAAGGGCCGCTACGCTATCCACCCAAATGACTACTTCGTAGTTCCTCATCGAGGCTTCGAAGGCCGTGAAAAAAACACATACATTGGTAAGGACTCCGGTGATATAGATCTTTTCCACCTTAAGCTCTCTTAGTAGAAGTTCAAGATCTGTGCCGAGAAATGCGGAATACCTCCTTTTGTGAACCAGGAAATCTTCGCGGTGGGGTTTGATCTCATCAATAACCTCAGCTCCTCTGGTTCCCTCTAGTGCATGGGGCGGCCATTTGGCAAACTCTTCGTCATCCACGCGATGAGCATCGCACACATAAATTATGGCTGCTCCTCTTTGACGGGCCTCCTGGATCCTCTTCTGAAGATGTGGAACAATAGCTCTTGCTGACGGAACCTCCAAAGGCGCACCCTTCTCCACGAAGTCCCTCAGCATATCGATAACGACCAGAGCTTCCTTGGCCATAACCTCTTCTCCTTTTTGCCGCCACTAGCATCATTTATTAGTCCTGAGTACGCCCCCTGGATAGCCTGAATCAACTTCTCTTCGGGCTTGACCCTGCCCTATTGTACCAAAACCACTGTAAGAGGCAAGTTTTTCTTTACCCCTAGCTGTTGACAAGCGCTCTTTTTTCTGCTATTTAACAATATCAAATGCTAAGAATAAGGGTCATCTCAGTCTTGTGGATGTGGGCTTTGCTCTTCTTCGGGGTAAGCTTCTCTGTTTCGGCAACCTCACTAGCTTTCGCCAATAGGCCAAGTCCGCCACTCCTGGATTCTCTTCGGGTTCGCTATGTACATACCGGCAAAGTAGGATATGTATCTGTCCAGTTGGAAAGACAACTAAGTCCCCTCGTAGTCCGGACGACACATTTCACCTTTGGTTCGGGAAAGTCACAAAATCAAGAAATCTCTTCTCCACCATACTCAGAAGCCCTTTTCATTGCAGTAGGTAGAGGAATTAGGCGATATCTGCAAGATGCAGCACCCGGAGGAATGTCGTTGGAAG
>JAUWAK010000055.1 GCA_030602105.1 Candidatus Aerophobota bacterium
AGGTTTCAGAGTGTTATTTGCTATGGAGTCCGCTTTCGCGATATGATATCCCCATACTGCACCATTGATACCGTTGAACGATGAAGCCGTTATCATGTTAATCTGACCGATATAAGTACCGCGAGCTTCCGCCCGGTCATAAGAAACGATCTCTTCGAGACCCTCATCCATATCCGAGGCAACCAGTCCGGTCTCAAGTGTCAATACAGATACATACCCCGAACCAGTTGCGCCAGGATTTCCGTATCCGTCAGAATAGAAATCAAACGGACCGACGGCGCCGTTCACAACATCTTCTATGGTCAAACCTTCATTCGGAATCTCGGGTCCTGGCTTGAGTATGGTTTCTTGATCCTGACCTTGGACGCCACCGCTTAGAAAGATAAGGAACAGGAATGCAAAGAGGAATCTTTTCACCATTATCATTCTCCTCATTTTGTTGTGGTGCAGCACTCCTCACCCGATGAGCCCACTCATGACGAAAATAAGGATAATCGCACCAAACCTGGCAAGGAACTTCACACCGATAGACAGATTACTCAGCGTTTTGAGGCCTCCTTGTTATTTGATTCACTCTCAAGAGATACGGATATTGCTGAAGGAAAGCAACTGATTGAGTGATCCCTTCCAGCTACTAAGATTCTAGTGCAGGTAGCAGGGTGGCGAGTGCCACAGAAAAACCCATTCTTCGCGTTCGGAAGAATGGGTTTTGTCCAGATGAGCTTACTAGGTACATTCTCTTGTCCTCAGAAGGCTTCCTGGGTGACCCTCTGGAGTTTAGGATACGTCGCCTTCTTGATTTCCCCTATGGACTGTCCCTCTTAAGTGCACCACAGTGTAGCGTTCCTTGGGTCTATTGTCAAACGGAATGGGAGCTATGGGCCGTGGTGACAGGAATTGTGGAGAGGTGTCTGGACATTGGACGCTAGCTCTTGCGTATTACGGGGATTTGATACGGGGAGATCTCTATTTCCAGATCATACAGAGGTACTTGGCTTCAAGCGGATGTTATGGACGGCATGAGGATGTTTCCCCCGTACATTACAGCATGAGTGCTCCACGCTCAAGTAGCGCCGGTACGAAAACGGTAGATAGCTATGATTCCAAATACGCCAGCAAAACCAATCAGGACTAGCATCTCCGGAAGTGCGGCACCGAAGCTGGCGCCAAAGAGCATTAGTTTGTTGAAGCCGGAGATTGCCCAGGCGTGGGGAGTCACTCTTGCGACAACCTGGAGCCACCTCGGCATGATGAACAGAGGCCACCAGCAACCTCCCAGAGGTGCCATAACCAGCGAGCCGAGTACAGCCGCGGAGCCAGCACCGCGCTCAGTTTTGACCAGGGTAGCCAGCATAACGCCATAGGCTGAGGACATAATGACCATCAGGATAGAGAGGATAATAACCCCCACGGGAGAAAGTCCGAGATCGATGTTAAAGACGAGAATCCCGACTGTCCAGAAGATAAGTATTTGAATTAGACCCTTGGTGGCTATTCCTGCGAAAATACCCCCCAGAATGGATTCCCTTCTTGCCGAGCTAGCCAAGAGTCTCTCCAGGGTGTGATTCTTGCGCTCACGGACTATCGCTTCAGCCGCTACGGCAGCGCCAAAGAAGACGAACATCACGAGATACCCCGGAATAACCCAGTTAGAGGAGCTCTTTGCCTCTATCTCTCCTATTTTCTCAGTGCGGAGTCCTATGAAGTCTTCGACAGCTGAGCTTCCTTGAGCTTCCAGCATCTCCTGGGTGATCTTTCCAACAGTAGGGATATCAAAAGAAGTAGAAAGCCCCTGCTCCGTCAGCAATTCCAGGATGGTGCTCGTAGCCACCCACTGGGAGCCAACTCGAGAGGAAATCATCCGAGCAAGTCCCTTAAGAGCCGCACTGGTATTCGCGGCATCAGCGTCAAAGATCACCTTGAGGCTAGTGCCGTGGCCCGTTAATATCGCCTCGGTAAAATCTGCCGGAAATAGTAAGAATCCTTCCAGTCTTTCTTCCTTTACTGCCTGGTAGGCTTTCTCGTAGTCCTGTTCCCATATTATTCTCGCTTCACCAGACCCTGGCTCGGACTCATCCTCAGTTCTCATGGCCGCGATTATTTCATAGCTTAAGCTGTCTTCTCTTTCCTGGCTCGCGAGATGGAGCTCTAATCGGGGATCTTCCCTTTGGGGACTGACAAGACTCATCATAGTTATGAAAAAGAGGGGGAAAACTATGAAGAAAAAGAGTGCCCCTCTGTCGGCGGTAAAAAGTTTCAAATCCTTTGCAGCGACGATGAGGATGTGTCTTAGCTCTCTCATAAGTTTCTTATCTTCCCCCAGGCATTATCCTGAAAAAAACTCGGCCTACGCCAAGCCCTCCTATGATGATGCCTGCCATTATCCCGAGTTCCCTCCTAAGGTGAGTCAAGGAACCTTCCCCAGCTATTATAGCCTTGAAGGCATCGTTGGCATAGGTGTTGATAGATATCCTGCTCAAGGGGTACAGGGGCGATCCTTGGGAGATCGAAAAGAATGTCCCTCCCAACATGACCATGACCATGGTGAAAAAAACTGCAATCCAGATGGCCCCATCCTCAGTCCGAGCTACCGAGGCAATAACAAGTCCAAGAGCACTGACTGCTGCTGCGAAAATGAGGGCAACTATTAGGATTTCGGCGAAGGTAAGCGGGGTGAAAAGATGAAAAGCCACCTGGGAGAGACTCAACAAAATGAGCGTTTGCAGAAATCCACGGGCGAGACCAGCCAGGAACTTGCCCGTAAAGAGCTCTCCCACGGTGAGCTGCGTGGTGAGGAGCCGCTCCAGGGTTCCCTCCCTCCGTTCCTCTAGCAAGGTCCTCGCATTCAAGGTTATGGCAAAAAGGACGAACATGGTAATAATACCAGGAAGGAACATGTTTACCGGATCAGGCCGCGTGCCCACCAACTCTTCTTGCACTCCCAGGATAGGGTTTGCTCGCTCGCGATCCATGAATTTCTGGAGCACGGTTTCCGTCCGCTCCTGGGAGATGTTCCTTCCTGCGAGAGCACGGGCAACTTGTTCACGAACCTTGAATTCCTCACCCATTTCCTCAGCTACAGCCCGAACTAGGCTTACCACTATTTGACCTTCCTGACCAGCATCACCTCTCTGGCTAAGGATCAGCTCCGCCGGGTCACCAGATGCAAGCCTATTGGAGAATCCCTTTGGCACGCGAAGGACGAGCAGTAGGTCAGATCTATCTAATCTCTCCTCCGCTTCCTTCGAGGAGAGTAGCTTGACTTCGAGATTCTCTATTCCTCTAAGGCGCTCCAGGAAAAGGGTAGAGTAGATACCTTCCGGATCCTCATTCACCACATGGGCAGTTCCCTGAAAAAGGAGTTGCCCGCCAAAGGCAGCGTACATGAGGGTGAAGATGGCTATTGGCAAAAGCAGGCTAAAGGCAAGGTCTGCCGTGTCCTGCAGGTAGGTACGAACTTCCCGGAAGGCGATTACTAGCGCTCTCATCGGATATTGGTTAGTCCCGCAGGTTCCTCCCGGTTAGCTTCAAGAAGACATCCTCCAGGGTTACCGTTTCAGGCGATCCAATTCTACTTCTAAGTTGATGAGGAGTATCCATAGCTATGATTTTTCCCCCATCCATGATAGCTACACGATCGCAGAGACGATCCGCTTCCTCCATATAGTGAGTGGTGTAGAGAATGGTTATTCCCTTGTCTCTGAGGTCCTCAATCGTCTGGTAGATGTTGTTCCGTGACTGAGGATCTATGCCTACTGTGGGCTCATCTAGAAAGAGCAGCTCAGGATGGCCCATAAGGGCAATGGCGAGGTTGATGCGGCGTTTCATTCCCCCGGAGAACTTCCCCACCTTGCTCTTGGCTTTTTCTGTAAGACCGACCAGCTCTAAGTGGGCCATAGCCTGAACTCGCACTTCCTTACCCGTTAGTCCTACCATTCTCCCAAAGAAGATCATGTTGGCAAGGGCAGAAAGATCCTGGTAAAGAGCCAGCTCCTGGGGACAGACTCCAATGAGCTTGCGAGCAGCATCCGCATCGCGACGTATAGAGTGGCCTCCTATGGTAGCATCGCCGCGGTCCGGTTCCAAAACCGTAGAGAGCATGCGTATGGTTGTAGTCTTGCCAGCGCCGTTTGGGCCCAGGAGGCCAAAAATCTCCCCGGTGTGGATGGTGAATGAAACCCCATCAACAGCCTTGTCCGCACTAAAGCTTTTGTGAAGGTCCTGTGCCACCAGAAATTCCTCCGGCATATCTCTATCCCCAAGGTTCGTTTTGAAAAAGGATTAAGAAGCAGCAACGCATTCTATCGATCGAAGAGTCTGGAACTCACCTTTTGCAAATTTACTATTGAGGGCTATGAACTCGCAAGCAATGAACCTTATTATTGTGTGTGGAATGAGGGTTATCTCCTCGTCTCTTCTACTTCAAATAGGGTCCAGGGTTGAGTTGGCCTATCCTTGAGATACCCCTCCAGGTGAGACCACTGGATGTGTTCAGCCAGAAACTCTTCTGCATCAAAGGACATACCGCTGGAGCTACCCCACCTGGCCCAGAAGCTGAGATCCTTGGCCATGTCGCTATCCATCACTTTGCCGTCCACGGCCCCCGCCGGCTGGTAGGGAACTCTCGCTCCCCAGTACTCGAAGGCATCCAGTTCGTAGTGGCCCTCCACGGTACGTGAACAAGGATTGTTCTCCTTTTTGAGATAAACATCATAATGGTCAGCCAGAATCTCTTGGGCTATTTCAATGTCTATGGTGCCGTGGTGCTTCTTCATCAGTTGGGTAAGGCGTACCCGTCGTGCTCCCGTAGGCATCCTTATGTCAGTGTAGCCCGTGTTACCACACTCCAAGTTGCGGATCCTGGGGTCGGTAGGGGCGTTGAACCCGATGAAGTAGCCATCGGTTTTCCGCTCAACGTTTTGGTACTCTAGGCCCAGCTCGAGGCACATGATCTCACCCGTATTGGCGTCGGCCAGCAGCCAACTGTTGGCGTAGCCACCGTTATTTTCCTTTTTCATAAGCTTGACAAATTCATCCAGGTCATCCGCATACTGCATAGCTTTTCGCACCCGAATAAATTCCGGTACCTCATCGGGATCGTACTCCCCAAAAGCCCCAATGGTGGTTTCGGTGCCCATGATGCCGGCGTCGGTCACGAAGAAATCGGCCATGCTGTGGATGTAACCTGGCACGCTCTGCATCAAGATACGATGGCCTTCAGCCGGCTGGATGTCCAGAATTAGATTGAAGAACTGGCCCTGCTCAAATGCGTCCCAACTGTTATGAGCCATGACGACCTTTCCATCCCTGGTGGCCGATCCGGTGGCAACAAATGCGCTGCAGTGGTCCTTGTCAGTTTGATCGCCGCTCGCGAATTTCCCCGCTTTCTCATTGGGCCACCAGTAGCCCACAAGTTCAAAATAGCCATTCCAGGTTAAAACCTCCTGCCAGGTGATGTCCACTCCGGCCACCTTAGCCCCTTCGGCGATACCCTTCATCTCCTCCAGGAATTCCTTGTTCATTTTGGGTATGAACAATTTTTCCCCCGCAGCTACGAAGAAGTCCCAGTCTTTACCAGTATTCCAGTAAGTAAGATATTTGAGACTTCTCATAATCTCGCTTAGCTCTGAAGCGAGGAAGTATCCGTGCTGAAAACCTCTCTCGTAAGGTTCCCCCTCAATGTGGACGAAGATCCAACCATTCTTATCCAGGCGGTAGCCCTTCCCATACTCAGAGGTCTTAATGGACAGTTCTTGTGAAGCAGTTGGAGTCCCTAGCGACGATACTCCCATAGCCACACCCAGGACAAAAACACCGATTACGACAATCCTCCAGAAACGTTTCCTCTCCATTATCAGATCCTCCTCTTTGGTATTTCTATCAAGCCTACGTAATCTTCGTGAATGCTTTAGCAAGCCTACTTTTTGGAACAAGCAGGATTCATCACTCATATTGAATATTACCGCAATAATCGTCCTCCACTAATCTCAGTTCACTCCTCCAAGTCTGGGCCTGTCGGCCGGAGATTCAATTTCTCCGGAATACTGAGATCCCTTTTGTCCCTAATCCCTCCGGTGTTTATGCCCGAACAAAAGAGTACCCTGATCTTATTAGAGCAGGAAATTTCGTCAAGCAGCGGCATTGAGTTGGGACATTGAAAGTGGCCTATATGAAGGTGATGCTTGTCTACTATAGTCGGCCAATTGACAAATGGCCGCTTCTGCGGTATGATTCCGGCGAATTGGGCGTGACTAAGGAGAAACTATGAGAGATCCATCCTAGCCCCAGCAACGTCTGTGAGTTTTCCTGAAATGGAGTTGATGAATAACTATTAGTGTGTGCTAATAACATGAACGAAATGGTAAGGAGGATTAGGAATGCTTAACAACTTGTCGGTTCGCAAGAAGTTCCTGGTTGTGTTTGGCATCGGTCTGATGATTCTAATTGTAAGTGGGCTCATCAACTACTCCGACGTAACGACGGACAGAAACGCCTGGAGTGACTCGTCCGCACTGGCGGCAGGCGGTTCTTCCACTGGAGATTCAAGCCTGAAACATCAACCCATAGTTGGGGAGCTAATAAGAATTTTGCAGGTCAAACCAGAGTTGAAAGAGGCTCTGGAAGAGTCAATTCGAAGAGCTGAACGTTTGGATGCTCCAACTCTCGAGACCTACTACCAATTCTTGGATGAAATGGTAACCTTGATTCCTACTGATAGAGATTTGCTTCCGAGAGCCTTGGAATTCTACTACCTCATTGACCAGTCCCCAGACGGCAAACTTCAAAAAGACCCTATGTTTCAACAATGGACCCTCCAGTTTATTAAAGACTGGGGGAGCTTTCTTGACACCGCTGAGTCCACGAAGGGGCTAGAGACGTTCTATACCGATCCTATCTACGACATAGATGATTATATAAAAGCACCGAGCGGGTGGCTCACCTTTAACCAATTCTTTGCCCGGCACGTCAGACCCGGAAAAAGACCAATAGATGGTCTATATGACGATGGTATTATTGTCTCTCCTGCAGACAGTGTATTTCAGGGACAGTGGAGGATTGATGAAGACTCAGAGATAACAGCGAAAGGCTTCAAATGGTCCGTGCATGAACTCCTGGATGGTAGTCCCTTTCAAGACAAGTTCAGGGGAGGAACACTCATACACAGTTATCTTAGTGCGCATGACTACCACAGGTATCATGTCCCGGTAGGAGGAGTGGTCAAG
>JAUWAK010000034.1 GCA_030602105.1 Candidatus Aerophobota bacterium
GCCAGTTGTACCACCACACATAGATCGCCACACCGAGCGACACGATGAGAGAGATAACCTTGCCAACACCTAATCCCCCCATCCATCTCCCCAAGGCTCCGATCACAATACTAATCCCACAGATCACAACTAGAAACACCAGATAGAGCCCGAAGGAGAGACGACGGTCAGTTTCCTTCCTTCTTTTCAGTTCTGCAAGTACCGGTGGCATGATGAGCCTCCTTATCTTGTCTTGTGTCGATAGTGTTCTCAGAGTGGTGTCTAATTCTTGACTCACTGCCGAAGACACCTCTCCGCACTGCAGTTTTCTCTCGGGCCCGGCTCTCCCCTCTCCTCGTCCTCTGACCCAGTCTCTCGCCCCAGACTGAAGGCCCACTCGGACCAGTACTAACATGTCGGTACAGAGGGTTTGCCTCGCCCCGCTCAGTATCGCGTCAACCGAGCTCTTTGTCAAGGGCCAGGAGTGTTTTGGCCAGTCCCGCTTCCGCCACGTATCATGGTGACATTTTCCTGGCTAAGAACGGGCCCTGAATATCCGCAAAATCTTCTCTTTGAGTCCCTTCTTGGAGAATACAGCTCTGGTAGCTTCTGCCACAATCGCAAGTTCCTCGAGTGTTTCTTTCAAATCAGCACCACAACGTCCAGCTCTAGGATGGTGCAGGTTAATCTGACTACATAGGTAAACGTATATGTCACTTGTTTTGGCGCCAGGAAGGTACTCTTTGAGGTTGATATTCCTTATTCTTTGAGCTACTGGACGGTATATAGATTCAAACCAATCTTGGGCTGCCTCCTTGAAAGATACGGCATTGTCACCTTTTTGCTCCAGAAGATTCTTATAGTTCTCTATCTGACGCAGCAACCTGTCATAGCTCTCCCGGTGGGAAAGACTAATTGATTGCAGTCCAGTCTCCTCTTCAAACTCAATTCTCTTTTGGATGAAGGACCTTCCCGCGGCATTGCGCAAAGGGAGGTATTCGGTAACGTGAGCATCGATAAACTTCTGTCCCTGCTTTTTTGCTGCAATGATGCGATGATGACCGTCCAAGACGTAGTATTCGTCATCCATCTTATAGAGCTCTATGGCAGGAAGAGCTTCGCCTCTCTCCAGGGCCTCCTCTATCTTTGCCACTCTACCGAGAGCATGTGGCAGGTTCCCCGGGTCCTTAATCGAAAAATCCCTGTTGAAACTTAGAGACCTTCCCACACTACCCACAACCTCATCTATTTCAACGACCTGTATACCCCGGTCGAGAGAACCTTGATAACCTCGGGCTCGGGATTCCCGATAGAAACCTTTCAGCGGTTCTTCCTTGGATTGACCCTTCATCTTGAAGACCATCGACTATCCTCTCCTTTTCAGCACTTTCTTCCTTCCTCTCACGAGAGGGTCAATATCGAAAACATAATAACCTTCTGCATTCACTACCTTGGTTTGCTGGAGTAGCGTTACCTTTTCGCTGCCGTACCCGTAGCTTGCATGGGTGTGGCCATGAACGAAGTAGCGGGGTTGGTATTTCTCAATGAGTCTGAGGAAGGAGCGAAATCCAGTATGGCAAAGATCTTTCCCGTCGTGAACTCCATTGGGAGAAGCGTGAGTTAAGACAATGTCGACTCCACCTTTCTTCCAGACCTGAAATCTGAGCTTGGATATCTTCCAGCGCATCTGCTTCTCAGTGTACTCGATTCCCTTTCCCCCGTACCACATCGAACCTTCAAGCCCGAGAATCCTGATGCCCTCATGATTAAGCACCTTTCCGTCTACATTCTCACAACCCAGAGGCGGCTCTTCCTCATAGATAACGTCATGGTTGCCCCTCACATAGTAGCACCGTTTATTTAGCATACTAACCAGAAACGAAAGAAACTTTGGTCTCAGGTCTCCCGCTGAGAGAATAAGATCTATATTGGAAAACCTCTTTTTGTCGAAATAATCGTAGAGTGAAGGGTGAACTCTGTCAGCAATCGCCAGTATCTTCATTTTCCCATTCCCCTTGAGAACTTGGCCCAGATTACTATTTCTCCGCAACATACCACATTTCTTTATTAAAAACAAAAACCCATTCTCTCTATTTGAAAGAATGGGTTTACTCTAAATAACCTTGGCAGGCACATTTCTTTGTCCTCAGGAGGATTATGGCATAATATTCGATGTCCAGACATTTCTCTTTATGTCCTGGAGGATTTTTTGCTCTGGGCAAGCTGCGCAGCTAACTTTATTGCCTGGATTAAGCTATCAGGGCTAGCTCTTCCCTCCCCTGCCTTTCCATAGGCTACTCCATGGTCAACCGAGGTTCTAATGACAGGAAGACCCAAGGTTACATTCACTCCACTTATGGATTCCCACTGACCTGATTCTCGATCCCAGCTAAAGCCTAAGAGCTTAAGAGGTATGTGTCCCTGGTCGTGGTACATAGCAAGAGCTACATCGTACTGCCCACTTCTTAACTTGACAAACGCTGTATCCGGAGGAATCGGTCCTTCAACATTGATGCCTTCTTCCTTTGCCGTTTGAACAGCTGGGAATATCTCTTTCTCTTCTTCATCTCCAAAGAGTCCCCCATCACTGGCGTGAGGGTTAAGCCCAGGGACTATGATCCGGGGATCTTCTATGCCCAAATCTTTCATAGCCCGGTGAGCCAATTTTATGACTTTCAGGACCCTATCTTTTCGGATAAGAGAAGACACATGCTTTAGTGCAACATGAGTGGTCACATGGACTACCCTGAATTTTCCTTCCACCAGCATCATAGCGTAGTCCTCTGTTTGAGTGCGGTGGGCATACACCTCCGTGTGACCGGGATAGGGACAGCCGCCCAACCTAATAGCCTCCTTGTGAATAGGGCCTGTAACCGTGGCATCTATTTTCTTTGCCATGGCAAGATCAATAGCCTCATAGATATAGTCTAAGGAGGATTTTCCTCCCATCCTCGTTACTTTCTTATAAGCCAATCGTTCTATATCGACGTTTTCCAGATCGTAGACGTCCAAAATTCCATACTCATATTTGCCTTGTTCTACCTCTTTTATGGGGTTTATTTTGAGACCTGCTCTGGCGATTTTAGAGGCCTGGTGCATTACTTTTGCATCTCCCACTACCATGGGCCTACAAATTCGGTAGATCTCTGGGCTGCTCAGAGCCTTCGCTGCTATCTCTGGGCCAATTCCTGTAGGGTCCCCCATGGTAATGCCAATGAGGGGGAGTCTATCTTTCAATCTTTTTTGCTCCTTTTGGTAAGATAATCTATGGCATTCAAGAAGACATCTTCCGTGCCGAATCCTCCTGTTTTGGTAACCAGGACCAGCTCTTTTCCCTTAATACCCTTCAGGATTGCTATGGGTACAAGAGGCTCCAGTTCTTGAAGGACCTCTACACCCTCGGCGCCTAATTTATCCAGCAAAGATGTAGCAGTATCTCCCCCGGTGGCTATCAAACCGGCAAGAGGGAAGCTTTGGATGAAGTATTTAGCTAAAGAAGCCAAAGAGTGGTTGATCTTAGATTGCACCATGTCTATCTTTTGCTCCTTTCTAGTCTCCCAGCGTTTCTCGGGTGTAGCTATTACCAGGTTGCTTCCTTGATCCAATATGGCTTTTCCTTCCAAACGTAAGCGTTTCAGCTCATTCTGATCCTTCCCGAATAGGAGTGAGGAGAGGTTCAACTCCAGGTAGCCAGTTTTCTCCTGGTTCATTAATTTACTGAGTTGGAGCCTGGTTAGTCGATTAAGCGACCCACAGACTACGAGACAAGGTAGAAAAGGCGGTTCGTCTTGGCAGAAAAGCTCTTCAAATAGCCCTGCAGAACCCACCGGGAGCACTCGTACATCAAGATTAAGAATTGCCTCTTTTATGTTCTTCAGGTCATCGCCACTGCAGCAGTCACAGACAGCAATTGGTGATCCCTTTTGGTAGGTTCTGATTAACTCCTGGGAGATAGCACGGGGTCCTGATTCAACAGTGGCGAGATCCACATATCCAGCGCCATAACTGCTTTGAGTTTGAATAAGCTTAGTGAGAGAAGATTCAGTGGAATTGTCGGCATAAGATGTTCTACCCAGAGGTAGCCCGTCTACCAGATGGTATCCTCCCACGGTGATTCTCTTCATACGGGGAAGTGCAGGAACTAAGATAACGAAATCTATCCACCTTGCATCTAAAACAGCGTCTATTTCTTTTGCTACATTCCCCCTGAAGGTAGAGTCTATTTTCTTATAGATAACTCTCTTCCTGATTTCCTTAGAAGAGCTTAAAAAGCCTCTTACATTACCATAAGCCTTCTCTGGAGAGAGGTTACGTGACTCAAGATCAAATACCAATCCGTGATACTTATCCCATAGCTTTTCCATTTTGCTATGGGCGAGGGGGCGGTTAAGAACCAGGCATTTTTTTCTCTTTCTCACCAGTATAGCTGCAATTTCGTTGGCACCGGTCAAGTCATCGGCAATTACTGCTATTTTTTCTTCCAGGAGATTTTCTACACTTAGCATAACTATTCCTGTCCCGATATTGACCGGGTTTTTCGGTGGCCAGCCAAGATGCTTATTATGCGATGCTGAGTCTTACCTGCTCAGCTCTGAGTTTCTTAGTATCAACGTTGTATTATACCAGAGCAGAAGACGCAGGCAACAGGAAATTGTCCTTCCCATTTAGGACATCTCTCCCACCGCCCATAGACCGTGCGAGTCCCCTGAGGTTTTCCCGCTTGACCTGCTGCACGTTCCCTGGTAACATACGGCACACTTAATATGAGCTCCGGTATTCCTGGAGCAAGAAATGCAAGGAGGAAAACCCTGTGGTCAACGTACTCTACAGAATAGTCTATTCGGTCGTAGTCGTCGTCGTTGCCTGGCTGATCAAGAAGTATGTGACGGACAGCATGGTCGATGCTTTCGCAAAGAAACAGAAAGTGGGGGCTGGCGCCTCGAAGCCCATCAAGAACTTCTTCGGCATCATCATCTACGTCGCCGCCTTCTTTATCCTGCTTGGTATTTGGAACCTGAGAACTACCTTGACAGGACTCCTCGCAGCGGCGGGCATGGTCGGGATTGTGATCGGGCTCTCACTCAGAGAGGTCCTCTCCGACCTTCTTGCGGGAGTCATACTCTTCTTCGACCGACCGTTCAAGGTGGGAGATTCACTTGTTGTGGGAGACATTGGGGGCAAGGTGTTGGACATTGGAGTAAGATCAGTGAAGCTCAAAACGTGGGACGGAATTTTTGCGAGCATCCCCAATAGGAAGGTTACCTCTGAAGTGCTGAAGAACTATAGCAAATACACCCAGAGGAGGCTGGAGATCATCGTTGGCGTTGACTACGACAGCGACCTCGAGAGAGTTCGAAAGGCGATGGACAGGGCTCTCGCCATAGATGATCTCCCGATCTTGAAGGACCCCAAGCCTGTGGTCGCTCTCGAAACCTTGGATGCCTCGTCCATCAACTTCAAGGTTCAGTTCTGGTTCAGCACTGATTCAGGCATGCCCTGGATGTCACTCAGGGGAAAGCTCCTCCAGGCAATTGTGGAGGAGTTCCGAAAGGAAAAGATCACCATTCCCTTCCCCCAAGTTACCATTTCTTCTCGAGAACCAGAGATACCAAAGAGCAGGTAGACGGAAGGAAGATGAGTCTGTCAGGAGGTGGACATGGAGAAACAGTACCTGGTTGATGATCTATCCACGACGGAGTCCTGGAGAATCTTCCGCATCATGGCGGAGCTCATAGAAGGCTTCGAAGTGCTGGGTAAGATCCCACCCGCTGTTGCGATATTCGGCTCCGCAAGAAGTCATCCTGAGGACAGTGATTATCAGAAGGCGGAGCGAACCGCAGCAAAGCTCGCCAGGCAGGGATATGCGGTGCTCACCGGGGGAGGACCCGGGATCATGGAGGCAGCCAACAAGGGAGCCAGCGAGGCGGGGGGAGTCTCCGTAGGACTCAACATCAATCTTCCCTTCGAACAGAAGCCCAATGACTACATAGGAACGTATCTCGATTTCCGGTACTTCTTTGTGAGAAAAGTCATGTTCGTCAAGTACTCAGTTGCGTTCGTCATCTTCCCGGGGGGATTCGGCACCTTGGATGAGTTCTTCGAGTCCATAGAACTCATTCAAACTCGCAAAATCAAGCCCTTTCCCGTTGTCCTTGTTGGAAGGAAGTACTGGAGTGGCCTCACGAGTTGGATGGAGAAAACGCTTCTCGCCCAAGGCAAAATTTCCTCTCGGGACATCAATCTGTTCGGTACCACGGACGATCCCGAAGAGGTGGTCCGGTTCATCAAGGAGAATCAACCTCCTATCTAGGGGATGAGCAACAATGGCAGTTCATCTACAGTTTCTCGGGGCAGCTCGGAATGTCACCGGTTCGCGCCACCTCCTGGCGATTGATGGCAGGAAGGTTCTCATCGACTGTGGTCTGTATCAGGAAAGGGACTTCCGATCCAGAAATTGGGAGCCCTTTGCAGTTGAGCCCAAAGACATCGATGCTGTGCTCCTGACCCATGCCCACCTTGATCACTGTGGCTTTCTACCACGGCTTGTCCGGGAGGGGTTCAAAGGGAGAATTTTCTGCACACCCCCGACTCACGAGATAGCGAAGATTGTGCTCTTGGATGCCGCTCGCATCCAGGAAGAGGATGCTCGTTTCAAGAAGAGAAGGCATAAGCGAGAAGGAAGAAAGGCCCGATATCCGGAAGTAGCGCTGTACAATAAGAAAGACGCGAAAAGGACGCTCTCGCTGTTCGAGTCTGTGAAGTACGGTGAACCCGTCCCGATAGGTAGATCTATTACCGCTACATTCTATGATGCAGGCCACATTCTTGGCTCAGCAATGATTAAGGTGAGGTTTTCGTCTCAACGCAAAAGCCAAACTATTATCTTCTCTGGCGATGTGGGCCGCTGGAAAAAGCCCATATTGAAGGATCCTACCCTGCTTGACCAGGCTGACTACGTCATGGTTGAGTCGACGTATGGGGATAGGTTCCACGAAGACTCCTCCAGCATCAAGATGAGGTTGTGCGAAGCCATCAACTCAACGGTCGAAAGGGGAGGCAATGTGGTCATACCAAGTTTTGCCCTGGAGAGAACGCAGGAGCTTCTCTACTACCTCAGTGAGCTTCTGCGGGAGGGCCGGATTCCTCACCTTCTGACATTTGTGGACAGCCCCATGGCCATCAGCGTAACCGAGGTATTTCAGCGAAGCCAAGACTGCTTTGACGAGGAGATGCTCTCACTGGTTCGCAGCGGACGCCTTCCCTTCTATTTCTCAACCCTAAGACTAACCAGGAGTTCTGCGGAGTCCAAGGCCATAAACCACATTAGAGCTTCCTGTATTATCATTGCGGGGTCTGGAATGTGCACCGGCGGAAGAATCAAGCATCATCTTATCAGTAACATCTCTCGTCCTGAAAGCACCATCCTTTTTGTGGGCTACCAGGCACAGGGCACACTGGGCAGGGAAATAGTGAAAGGCAAGAATGCAGTGAGGATCCATGGCCGGACCTATCCGGTGAAGGCCAACGTTGTGCAGCTAAGCGGTTTTTCAGCCCACGCCGACCAGGATGAACTCCTGAGGTGGCTTTCCGGGTTCCGGAGTCCCCCAAAAGAGGTATTCATCGTCCATGGTGAGGGCAAGGTCCCGAACCTATTTGGGAAAGTGGTTGAGAAGGAATACGGTTGGAAGGCTACGGTGCCAGAGTACCTGACCAGGATTGCTTTGGATACGAGGGCATAGCGGATATTGGCAATCGAAACGACCTCACCAATCCCCTTAGTGCCGATTTGGGAGGGGCAAACAGATTCAGATGGCCTCGGTCAAGATAGTCCCGCCCTCTATTTACTCACCATCTCATCCCAGAACGCCAGTTTCTCTTTGATCAAGGAAGGTATTGAAAGATTATAGGGGCAACGCTCTAGGCACTCTTCGCACTCTGTGCAGCTCCTCGCCTTCTCCATGGCCTTACCGAATCCCCACCGTATCACGTCTTTCAGGGGAGCACGCTTCACTGCACTCTCGATACTGAGCACGGAGGCGATCGGTATCTCCTCGGGACAGGGCTGGCAGTAGCCGCAGCGCCGACAGAATACCTTCCCCAGTTCTTTTCGAATTCTCTCAATGGCGTCTTTCTCCTCAGGTGTGAGAGGACGGACATTTTCCATAACTGTCAGAATCTCTTCCATTTCCTCTACCCTCTCGATACCCGGGTCCGGCACCACTGAGGGAAACTGCGAGAGATACCGGAAAGCAAGGACAGCATCCTCGAGGGCCCCTCCTGCGAGAGGTTTCATGGCAATGAAACCCATATTGAGCTGGCGAGCCAAAGGAATAAGTTCCTCTTCCGGTTCAGTATTCACGAGGTTGAAGGGGATCTGGGCGACCTCGAACCTTTGGGTGAGCATGAGTTTCTTGGCAGTCTCTGTCTGGTGAGAGCTGAATGCATAGTGGCGAACCTTACCCAGTTTCACTGCTTCTTCGAGTCCTTCGTAGGCACCACCAGGTCCCATCACCTCACTCATCTTCTCCTCTGAGTTCACTCCATGCAGATGATAGATATCGATGTAGTCAACTCTCACTCTTCTTAGGCTAAGGTCCACGTGTTCGAGGAAGGTCTTCTTATCTTTTACCCCAGACTTGGAAGCAATCACCAAGGACTCTCGATTCATACCCTGTATTGCCTCACCGATCTTCTCCTCACTGTCGCCATAGCCGTTTGCTGTGTCGATGAAGTTGACACCCAACTCTATCACCTTTCTCAGCACTCCGGCAGCATCCTTCCTCTCAAGCCGCATGATAGGGATACCTCCCATTGCCACCCGAGTTACCAAAAGACCAGTCTTTCCGAACTTGATTTTCTCCATTTGACCTTATATTCTGGGATGCCTAAGGACCCTCCTATCCTTCCAAATCACTTCTTGGTGCGTCTACCCAATCTTTCGTTTCTCTTATCTTTTCCCTCAAGGTAAGAGGGACGTTTTCCCCTATGTTGATTGCAATTTACCTCATTTTTTTTATGGAAACTCATATAGTCCATTATCCTTCTGCAACAATATTAAGAAGTTCTTCAGCACAATAGATTCGACCGCGCTTACGGCCAGAGACTTCCCTAAGAATTCCTAATTTAACAAGCCTCTCCACCGATGCTTTGGCAGTAGGCCAGGTTATCTTCAAGTAATCACTTACCCCCGGCAAACTGACAAATGGATTCAAGAATAGCATATCCAGAGGGTTGTGCAGATTACGAACTAAATGAAAGTGGGCCACCCTCTGGAAGCCCATCTGCAACTTATATGTAAATCCCACCGGCGTTAACCATATTTGGGCGCAGTGGATCGTATTAACTGGCTCCCCGGATTGGACAATGTTGATAACAAATCCAGCCTGCCTCAAAGGTTGTGTAGCCTGGCTCCCCCTGGTGGACGATTTTCGCAACTTCTGTATGAATGGCGAAGCAAGGGGCTTCAAGACTACAGATCAATAAGGAGCCAACCTCCATGAATGTTTCTCCTGCAGTGCTTTATACTCGACTTCCGGCCAAGTCGAGACCAAAAAAGCAAGAAATAATACGTAACACTATTTATGAAATGGACGACTTAGTTTATCCTTAGAGCGCCCTATCAATGAGTTTTTGGGTATGCATAAGTGGCAACGGACTTCTTTGGTGCGGCTTGAACTAAGACAAAGGCGAGTTGTTATATCCGGTGGTTGGGTGATATTTCTTTGTCCTTCTAGTTGAACGGGAAGGTCCTACACACGTTGGTGTTCAATTCCTAAGTAATTACGGAGATTCGTCTGGTTATGGTGCTTTGCTCCTTCATCTTAAGTATATCGTCAACATTTTCTGC
>JAUWAK010000077.1 GCA_030602105.1 Candidatus Aerophobota bacterium
CTGGAGCATCAGTTGCAGTCGATGGCTGCATAATGCTATTTATGTGATATAAGCCGTTCCCATAGGGTGTAATATCCTGGATGGCGATGGGAAAGGTGACCGGAGGTCTTCCAGTGACCAGCCTCATTATCCTCAACAGATCACCGCTCACCTTCAGTATATACCCCTCCTTTACGGTGGGGGAGATGGCAAAGCCATTATGGTTGATGATCTCATTCCCTTTGGTGGCATCCACACTCAAGATGGCTTCCATCCGCTCGTCTACCTCAAGCTGGTTCATGGTTTCCATGTCCACGGGCGCTCCCATGAACGGGACAGGATCGTGCGGCATCTGAGGTGCCCTGGGGCAGATATGGGTAGTTATGATCACATCTCCTTTCAAAAAATCTCCCTTTTCCGCCATATCAACCAATTTCAAGCCGCAGGCGATCGCCACTATCGCTCCATCAGCATCCGATACAGCCCCTATACGTTCCGGCCTCGCCCCCAATCCTCCAAGCCTCCCAATAATCCCGAGGGTAGGAGCATCCCCTCCCTTGGATCGTCCATCGGACCCTGGAACCAGTAACTTAATAAAATCTGTAGAGCCTTTATCTCCCTTTACGGTCCTGACCTCGATCTCTGTTTGAGGATCAACTTCCTTAAACCTGCTGGCGACCCTCTCTCCTGATGCCCCTGGATCATCTATCAATTCAAAGGCCTGTATTATTTCCTTCAAGAGCATTTTATCGCTCCTCTGGAAAGACGTATTTTACGATGTCCTTACCTATTACTTCCTCCACCTCACGGAAGAGCTCGGGGTCCCTCATCCCTGCACCGAGTTTCAGATTCTCCCGTGGAACCATGATTATTACGGCTTCCTGATCCTTTTGTATCTCTGCTGTGGTAATTGGGCGGCCGGACTTTGCTTGCATTGTCATGATCAGATCAGGAAAAGTGGCCAAACGTTCTCCCTCCCTCTCCAGGGTCATATATTCATTCCAGAAGGTCAGCTCAAACTCACCCACTTTTACCTCTCCTACATCAAATCCCCCTTGTAAAACCAGTTCCACTGAATCCACTTTCCCTTGGACAATTATGGCCCCGTTGAGAGCTCCTGTGACCTTCTCTGCTCTCTCTTCTCCACTATTGCCTTCGAGGTAGGTCCTCCCTATTCGGACCGCTTGGCTCAAGACTCCCACCGCTGCATTTTCCCTGACATATCTGGCCGGAACAGGGTTTCTAGCCACCGCTATGGCGCCTCCCGCCTCCTCTGCAGCCTTTCTAATCATCTTGCATACCATGGAAAGAGCCCCCTTCGCATATATCTCGATATACTTGCCATCTTCCCGGAATCCGCCGACGGCAGCCTGATGTGAGATGAAGTCCTTATCCATTGACAACCCCATCGATCCCATAGCCCCTGTGGGATGAGCTCTCCCGTTACAGGCGGCATCGACTAAAGAGATATCCAGAACCGCTGACTGCAGTAAGCCATTGACTACAGCTAATCCCCCTATCTCATTGGTCATAATCCCTCTTATCTCTGCCCTTAGTTGATCCATCATGATCCTTACCGATTTCACATAATAGGATGGGATGGGATGCTGATTCGTAGACGGGGCACCTACAGCGGACACCGTCAATATAAGGGATTCCTCAGGAAACTGCTCCAGCCTTGAAATGGTGGGATTGCCGAGTTCGAGGGCCAGCTTGGCAAGACGTCTCCCCTCCTCAAGACTCCCTCCTCCACCACCGCCGAGAATGGCCCCACCGAGCACGGCTGCCTCTGTCCACTCCCTATCAATCTTCAACATCTTCTCTCCAACATTCCTTGTTCAACATCAAATTATATACTATCGATCCGGCGGCCAAGACGGGATCTACCACAGGCATACCCAGCTCCTTGCTGATCTTAGGGGCCACACCCGCTGTGGAGAAACCCGTGCAGGCCAAGGCGATCACGTTGCTGCCTTGCTTCCTCAGGGCCGTTGCGGTATTTAGGGTGCGGGCGAGGATATCGCCCTCCTTCAAGTCGAGGGTGGATTCTACCCCCTCCACCTTCTTCCAGGTTAGATAACGCTCCCCTAAACCCCTTCTGACCGGATCGGGAACATTATTGGTGATGGTGATCACGCCAACAGAGCCTCCTAGCGTTCGAGATACACTTGCTAAACTCTCCCCAGCCCCTATGACTGGGATATTCAGTATCTCTTTGAGCTCCTTTACGGCAGGATCTGCTGCACAGCTAACGATAATCGCTTCAACGCCTTTCCTTAACTCCTTTGCTAAGCTTATAATCTTCGGCTTTGCCTCCTCTTCCGATATCTTGTCATATAGCCCTTTAGGATGGTCTTCTATACATCTGGATCTGACTTTAAGTCCAGAAAAAGCACCCTCAATTATCAAACCATGCCTATCGATCTCCTTTTGATCTGACAGAGTTAGCACCCTTATTAATCCGATATTCACAGTATCCACCCTGCCTTATCTATCTGCTCTGCTATCTCGCTGGCAGCTTCCATAACTAAATGAGTAAACTTATCAATCTTTAGGCCCTTGATACGGTCTAGCGGTCCGACCACAGACAACCCTGCTATTATCTTTCCATGCTGGTCTAGTATGGGAACAGCGATAGCACGGGCACCGGGATCCAGCTCTCCAGTGCTTATACAAAATCCCTTCCTGCGAATGTCCTTGAGATTGGCTCTTAGTATCCCGGGGTCTGTTATCGTATTTTCAGTGAACCTGGGAAGACCTGCTTCTCTGATAATCCTGTCTTGCTCCGCTTCATCAAGATAGGCCATTATCACTTTCGCCGATGCCCCTGCATGCATAAACATGGTTCGACCCTGATCAAACGAGAGTCTCAAACTATGGTTACTCTCAACCCGCTCAATGCACATAACTTTCTGTCCAGAAATGGCTGTTAAGACAATAGTCTCCTCTGTCTTTTTCAGAAGTTGTTGCATTACTGGCAGAGCAATATCGATAATACCCAACCGTTCTCGGGCAACCTGAGCCAACTCCAGGATCTTAAGGCCGAGTCGGTAATATCCTGGCTTTGTATCCTCTTTGATTAGCCCTTGTGATTTCAGAGTAGCAACATATCTATAAGCTGTGCTCTCAGGGAGATTCGACCGGGCTGCTATCTGTGGAATGCTCATTACAGGATACTCTTTATCAAAGAGTGACAGAATATTTAGACCCTTCTCCAGGGTACCTAACCCTGCCATTGCTGACCCTCTTTCCCAGTTATTGAGAACATCTTCTCAAAAAGAGACTATCAGAAAATGTGTCTCTGGTCAAACGAAATGGTAAGCTTGACTTATCTTCATCCTCTTGTAAACTTAATAAAGGTATTTTATAAAAGCCTCTTAAGAAGTCGCGGATCTTAGGAGCCTCGGGGCAAATAAGGAAATGATAAGAAGGAAGCTGAACAGCACTCGGGTTATCTCTGCATTAAGAAAAAAGAGGTGTCTTTCCAAAAAAGAAATAGCCTACATCTGTCGTCTCTCCCTTCCCACGGTGGACAGTATCATTCGACTCTTCTTGAACAAAGGAATCGTCAAAGAGGCAGGGTACGAAACCTCCTCGGGAGGGCGAAGACCCATGCTTTATCAATTCAATGATAAGATCAAATATGCTATAGGCGTAGACTTTGAGATCCCGGAGCTCACCGTCCTCATTACAGATTTGAGCGGAAGTCCGGTCAACAAGAGCGCCTCCCATCTTCCTGTGGAAGCTGGAGCAGGCAGAGCTATCCAGTTTGTGGGAGAACAAATAGGTAACCTGGTAAAGAATACACAGCTCAGAAATGAAGACGTTGTTGGCATCGGTTTTGGAGCTCCTGCCTTCATCCGCAATGGGGAAATGACCCTTTCCGGAAAGAACCTTCCCCCCTGGAGGAATGTCCCGGTAAAGCGGATGCTCGAGGAAATGACCGGTGTACCCGTAACTGTAGATAACGACGTTAATCTTATGACCCTTTCCGAGAGTCATCACATGAAGTATCAAGATGAGGTCCTGGTCTATCTCACCTTGAGAAGAGGAACCAGAGGAGACATTAGAATGGGGGGTGGAGTTCTCCTGAAAGGTGAGGTTTTCCATGGTGCCCACGGAAATGCTGGAACCCTGCGGCATGCTTATATGAACCTGTCTAAAAGGATGAATGCCGAGGAAGCCATTGAAGAGGCCATTGCAGACCGGGATCCCCAGGAGATGGTAGAGAAACTCAAGAATCATCTTGTCATACCCATGATTAATATGATCAGTCTCTTTGACCCGGATCGCGCAGTAATCAATGCTGATATTCTTGGAGAGTCAGAACCTCTCTTCATTCAGGAATGTGAGGAGGAACTCAAGAGGCACCTGCCAGGAGTATTCAACTGGGATCTTCGCCTAGAGCCAGCACGGGATAGAGAATTTCCCTGCGCTAAGGGAGCTGCCCTCAGTATCCTGCAGGCTCTATTTAAGAACCCGGATGTTTTCTTTGAAAAACTGTAATCTCCAGGCACGAAGATGCACTGGAGAATGTGCTGTCTGAAGGAAGAAGAATAGGCTAATCTCAGAGTAAAAATAACGTGAGGTTAGCCGTGAGATGCATCTAGAACTTCTTTAAGAAAAGGGGGTGATGGATAAGAAAAAAGGGGACGAAGAATAATCTGAGAAGAAGAATCTGAAAGAAGGAGGAAAAGATGAGTAGGAAAATTTTAGTTCTTTTCCTGGCAGCGGTGCTGATGCTGTCCGCTGCCGTGGTTGCTTCTGCTGAAAAGAAGGTGAGTGTACTTGGCGTATGGGGAGGTGCTGAGAAGGACGCCTTTATGAAGATGGTGGAGCCCTTCGAAGCGGCCACCGGCATTAGAGTGGATTTCACCGGCACACGGGACCTGGCGGCTATACTTACCACACGGGTTGCGGCTGGTAATCCTCCCGATGTCTCTGCTCTACCGAATCCGGGACAGCTGGAAGAGTTCGCTAAGGTTGGCGCATTGGTTGATCTGGCCACCTTTATGGATATGCCGAAGGTCAGGAGTGACTACGCAAAAACATGGCTTGATCTGGCAAGCTACAAAGGAAAACTCTATGGCTTTTTCATCTCTGCAGATCTCAAGAGCCTGGTTTGGTACAGTCCCAAGGCATTTGCCAGCGCAGGGTACAAGGTACCTGGAACCTGGGATGAACTCTTGGCCCTATCCGATAAGATAGTGGGCGATGGTAAGGCTCCGTGGGCCGTTGGTCTTGAGAGCGGCGCCGCCAGCGGCTGGCCAGGGACTGACTGGATTGAGGATATCATGCTCAGAAGCACTTCCCCGGAGGTATACGATGAGTGGGTTAGGCACCAGATTCCCTGGACAGATCCTCGGGTGAAGCGCGCCTTCCAGCTTTTCGGAAGGATCGCACGAAATGAAAAATATCTCTACGGAGGAACCACAGGTGCACTTACCGCTAACTTTGGCGATGCTCCAAATGCCCTGTTCACCACACCACCTAATGCTTACATGCACAGACAGGCAACCTTTATCAAGTCCTTTATCCTCAAGGCTAACCCTGA
>JAUWAK010000104.1 GCA_030602105.1 Candidatus Aerophobota bacterium
GTTGGAGAAAGATTAGCTATAATCCTCGACAATGTGGTCAAATCTGCACCAGTGATAAAAACCCGGATTCCGGAAGGGAAAGCCGTTATCGAGGGAAGATTCAGTATGGATGAGGCTAACGAGCTACGAATAGTTCTGAAGAGTGGTGCTTTGCCTATTCCCTTCAATATTATCCAGAATACCACCATAGGTCCTTCTCTGGGTCGCGATTCTATCCGGAAAGGCCTCTTTTCAGGAATTGTTGGATTCATTGGCGTAATTCTCTTTATGGGCATCTACTACCGAAAAGCCGGCCTCATTGCTGATACGGCTCTTATTCTTAACCTGCTTTTCCTACTGGCGGCACTGGCTGCTCTAAAGGCAACGTTGACTCTCCCGGGCATCGCCGGTATTATTCTAACTATCGGAATGGGCATAGACGCTAACGTCATTATCTTTGAAAGAATCAGAGAAGAACTCAGGCGGGAAAGAGCACCCCGTTCAGCTGTGGATGCTGGCTACAGTAGAGCCCTAAGAACCATCCTTGATGCTAACATTACTACTTTAATTACCGCTCTTATTCTCTTTCAATTTGGTAGCGGTCCCATAAAGGGCTTCGCTACAACCCTATCTATTGGGATTCTGGCCAGTCTTTTCACCTCTATAGTGGTCACCAGGGTTATCTTCAATCTTCTCTTGGCAAGAAGACCGGTGAAAAAAATCAGCATTTAGGGAAAGCCTATGAGATTCCTCGGAGAAACGCACATAGACTTCATAGCCTTGAGAAAAATAGCTTTTTTCCTCTCAGGGGTGGCTGTGGCTGTTGGAATTACTGCTATCATCTTGAGAGGAGGGTTAAGTTTGGGTTTAGATTTTACTGGAGGACTGGAAATTCATTTCAAATTTGACGAAACCCCTTCCGTCTTGGAGATAAGGTCTGCTCTAACCAAGATAGGTCTTTCAAAAGCAGTTATCCAGCAGTATGGAAGTCGGCAAGAAAATCTGGTTCTAGTAAGATGTGCCGTGGAAGAAGCCTCCCTCGAGATCGCTTCCAATATGATAGCCTACCGTGAGAGAAAAGGAGGATTTACCGATTTGGGAGAGCTTAAAGGAATCCCCGGAATAGAGGCAGTGGGATACGAGAATCTCGTGGGTATTTTCACTCTTGATTCCTCCCAAACTCAGAAGATCAATCTTAACCAGGCCACAGAAGCTTCTCTCATTCCCGTCATTCGCCAACTTTTCCATAGGAAAACCGTGGCCAGAATAGAACAGGTGATAGGAGACGAGCTAGGGAGAAGAGAGGGTGCGTTTGTTGTGCAGAGCGTCGACATAATTGGCCCGAAGGTGAGCCAGGAACTCCAGCGCAAAGCTTATATGGCGGTAATCTTTGCCCTTTTGGGTATGCTCATATATATTGCCTGGAGATTTCAATTTCGGTTTGCCGTGGGAGCGTTGGTCGCTCTCATTCACGATGTCTTTATCAGCCTAGGAGCGCTTTCTTTGGCCAATTTTGATCTGAATCTACCCGTAATAGCGGCGCTGCTCACCATCATTGGATACTCGCTTAATGATACCATTGTGGTGTATGACAGAATCCGGGAGAATCTCAAAACCCATCGGAAAGGAAGGGGTTCTTTAAAAGAACTTCTGAATCTTTCTGTTAATGAGTCTCTGTCTCGAACCATCATCACCTCCCTCACTACCCTGATAGTGGTAATAGTCCTTTTTCTGTGGGGAGGAGCCGTAATTCATACCTTCGCCTTCGTGCTTCTGGTGGGAATCATCGTCGGGACTTACTCCTCTGTTTTCATTGCTACACCCGTAGTTTATGCTTGGGCAAGGAGTGAAACGAGGAGATAATGAGAATCCTCATAGCTGCGGGGGGAACAGGTGGACACATCTGCCCCGGGTTGGCTATAGCTTCCTATCTTAAGGAAAACTTCCAGGATGTTCGAGTTCTCTGGATAGGAGGAAGCAGAGATACGGATTCTCGAGTGCTTACCTCTCATGACTTAGAATTTGCCAGTATCTCGATGCAGAGTTGGCCCAGGCAGTTTTCGGCAAAACGGATAGACTTTGCCTGGAATATAGCCTCATCCTTTCTTCAGGTCTTCCTTGTTCTAATTCGTTTCAGGCCTCACGTGGTAGTGGGGACGGGGAGTTATCATTCCTTTCCTGCAGTTGTCCTCTCCTACTTTCTAGGAATCAAAAGCTTTATCTGTGAACAAAATGTGAACCCTTCGCTAACTAACAAACTGCTGGCCAGGTTTGCCTCTCGGATAGCCATTAGCTTTCCTCAAACCAGAGGACTTTTGCCTCGTTCTGAAAGACATAAGGTACGTCTAGTGGGTAATCCCATTCGTTCGGAAATCCTCAAAGCCTCGAGAAAAAAAGGGTTGAGGACTCTGGGCTTGGAAGAAGGTTGCTTTACCTTTTTTTTTCTGGGGGGAAGCCAGGGAGCTCATATTCTTAATCGAGTGGGAATTGAAACTATCGATCTTTTGAAAAAAGAGAAAAGCCTCAGGAATATCCAAGTTGTTTTTGTCACTGGCCGAAAAGATCTTGCACTGGTAAGAGAATATCTTAAATTGGCAGGAATTCCTTCTATCGTACAAGAATATATGTCTCAAATTCAGTATGCCTATGCCGCTTCTGACCTTGTAGTCTGTCGAAGTGGAGCCACGACACTTGCGGAAATCACTGCCCGGGGTTTGCCAGCTATCCTGATTCCATATCCCTATGCCACGAATTCTCATCAATTGGAGAATGCCAGATTTCTCGAGGCTCAGGGAGCTGCGTATAGTATCTTGGAAAAAGATCTCACGGCACCGAAACTGGCGACAGTGATACTCAAGCTCGTGAAGAACCAGGATGTTCTGAAAGAGATGGGAAAAAAAGGGAGACAATTAGCTCTACCTCGGGCAACCGAGGTGATAGTTAGTACAATTCTGGATCTGGGAAAGATTAAATGTTAAGAGGGGCAAAGTCCATCCATTTCATAGGAATTGGAGGAGTAGGAATGAGTGGATTGGCCAAGGTTTTGCTCAGAATGGGATACCAGATTTCCGGATCCGATGTAGAACTTAATCCTCTCACTGGAAGTCTCGAGGCCTCAGGAGCCCGTATCTATCAAGGCCATCATCCCTCTCACCTTGGCAGAGCCAGCCTGGTAGTGAGCTCATCCGCCATTCCTTCCTACAATCCCGAGCTCATAGAGGCAAAAAAGAAGAAAATCCCTGTTGTTACCAGAGGAAATCTTCTGGCCCACCTTACCAATAGGAGTGAGAGCATTGTCGTCGCCGGAACTCATGGAAAGACCACTACCACTTCTCTTATTTGCTGCATCCTGGATGCCGATAAGAAAGACCCCACTATGTTCATTGGAGGTGAATTGAACGACATTGAAGGAAATAGCAAGCTAGGAAAGGGAGAATGGGTGGTGGCGGAAAGCGACGAATCCGATGGTTCGTTTCTACTTATCCATCCAAAAATCGCGGTCCTCACCAATCTCGAGGACGATCATTTGGATTACTATGGCTCAACAGACAGGATAAATGAGGCCTTCCTACAGTTTTCCCAGCAGCTAAAACCGGGAGGCACATTAATAGTAAACAAAGATGATACAAATTTGAGAGATCTATTGGGCAAGATTCGGCTGTCCTATTCCCAGAAAATAATCACCTTTGGAGTGGAATCTCAGGCTGATCTTGTGGCTCGGAGGATTACGCTCGAGGGGTTCTCATGCCTTTACAGTCCTGTATACAGGGGTAGGTTATTGGGAAAGGTACGGATACCACTCCCTGGCGAGTACAACGTGCATAATTCATTAGGAGCTATTGCAGCAGCGCTAGCTTTGGATATTCCCTGGGAGACAATAAAGAAAGCAATTATGTCCTTTGGTGGGATCAAGAGAAGATTCGAGTGCATAGGTAAGACCCCCTCGAACATCCTGGTGGTGAATGACTATGCTCACCATCCTACCGAGATTAAGGCTACCTTGAAGGCGGCTCGCAGGCTGA
>JAUWAK010000153.1 GCA_030602105.1 Candidatus Aerophobota bacterium
TCCTTGGCTATTGCTTGACCGATGCCTCGAGTTGAACCTGTAATGAGCGCACATCTTCTTTCTATTTTAGATTTTCTCATAAACTCATCCTTTCAACCCAATATATCCATTTTTGCCCTATAATGCAAGAATTCCTTCTAATTTGATGCATTTTTTGAAGAGTCTCTTCCCATGGCACCACCACTCCCTCTTCTGTCTCCTACAGCTGCAGCGCCTCATGTATTGACAGACCCCCTAAACTTTGGTATATCATCTTCATGCAGGCAACTCGAAAGATAGCTTATACACGGAAGAGGAGTCAGTCCAGATGCATAAAGGTCAAGGTCAGACTGTGCCCACCCCTCAAAGAGATAGCTGGCGATACTGTGGAGGCTCTTGAACCAGTGGCTGGAGGATAAGCTTCTCCCCGAGCTAATGAAATACTTGTGAAAAGCCCTTAGGATCCGCAAAAAAACTCTAGTAGAAGAGAATTTGAGTATGTTTAGAATGCTGCGAGTGGATTTAACCACTCAAGATGTGAGTGAAGATGCGATTGAGAAAGAGATAATAGCCCAGTTTCTTGGAGGACGTGGGTTAGGAGCAAAAATCCTTTATGAGGAGCTTACCCCGGGCACTAATCCCTTAGGTCCTCAAAACAAGCTTCTTTTTCTTACCAGCCCTCTCCTCGGTACAGAAGCCCCCTCTTGTGTTAAATACTGCGTTGTGACTAAGTCTCCTCTTTCGGGAACTATTTTGATGAGTCTTGCCGGTGGCTTCTTTGGATGCGAGCTTCGGCGGGCCGGATACGATGTACTAATTATCGAGGGGAAGTCTGAAAGACCCGTTTATCTTCTTCTGGACAAGGGTGAGGTCCAGATAGGAAAGGCTGAATACCTATGGGGTATGCCTACTGATGAGACTCAACACTACCTCAAGGAAAGACTTGGCGAGGGAGTTCGTATTGCCTGTGTTGGCCCGACTGCTGAGAGACTGGTTCCCTTCACCAGCATTATTAGCGACAAAAGGGCAGTTGGACGGGGTGGAGCTGGAGCGGTCATGGCCTCAAAAAACCTCAAGGCTATTGTGGTGAGAGGAAAAAAAGAGGTAGGTGTTGCTGACTCCAAGGGGCTGCATAAGACTGTTAGCGCCATTCGAAAAAAATACAGAGAATCAGACAGAATCAAGCGCTTTGGCAAGTACTGCACTCCGAGAGTACTGGACTTCGTCAATGAGCGAGGAATCTTTCCTACAAGAAACTACCAGAGTGGAGTTTTCGAAGGAGCAAACCGGATTAATGCAGAAGCTCATCAAAAACTGGTGGTCCGAAAACTAACCTGCTACAAGTGTCCGGTTGTTTGCAGCAACCTGGCCGTAGTTCGCGAAGGTCCGTATAGAGGTGCTGTGACGGAGGGACCAGAGTATCAGACTCTCTGGAGCTTCGGCGGGCAATGTGGCAATGATTGCCTGGAGGCCATTATTGCAGCCGATGAGATTTGTGATAAGTTTGGGGTAGATACCATCTCCGCGGGCAACATCATAGGTTTTGCTATGGAGTGCTATGAAAGAGGCATCATAACCCGAGGGGACACCGGAGGAATTGACTTAAGATTTGGGAACCACCAGGCCATGATCCAGATGCTAAGAAATATCGCTGTCGGAGAAGGCCTGGGGGAGGTGCTGGCCAAGGGAGTCCGAAGAGCTGCCGAGATTATAGGAAAAGATGCCGAGAGGTATGCTATGCAGGTCAAAGGCCTGGAAATGGCTGGTTATGATCCCAGAGGAGCAAAGGGAATGGGAATAAGCTTTGCCACCTCTCCTCGGGGGGGCTGTCACGAAAGAGGTCTGGTGACCAGAGAAACGTTTGGATCACTGCCTCCTATAGATAGATTCTCCTTGGAGGGAAAGGGGAAAGTGGTCATGGAAGTTCAGGATGAGATGACAGTTCTTGATTCTCTTGGTATCTGTGTTTTTCCCCTCCACAATGGAGGAATGGATATCTTTGATGTGGCTGATCTCTTTTCTTCTGCTACAGGGATAAAACTCGATAGCGATCAAGTTATGAAGGCGGGAGAAAGGATCTGGAATGTGGAGAGGATGTTCAATCTCAGGGAGGGATTCGGGCGCAAGGACGATACTCTGCCCGAACGTTTTCTTAAAGAGCCAATGCCTGAAGGACCCTCCAAGGGGCATGTAGTGGAACTTAACCAGCTTTTGGCCGACTACTATAGCGAGAGAGGCTGGGACAAGGAAGGGAAACCTGTCCCTGGGAAGCTGGAGGAGCTGGGCCTTCAAGGCCTGTTTGGGAGAAGCTTTGCGTACTCAAAGAATCTTGTGAGGCAAGGAGGAAGAAAGTGAAAATAGCGGGAGTAGTCTCTACCAAGGAGGCTAAATTTGGGCCAATTATTTACAAAGGAGACCTTGAGGAAAATATCAAGAAATTAGCAAAGTTAGGTTATGATGGGGTAGAAATAGCCTCAAGAGATCCGGGGCAGATAGATAAAAATAAGCTGAGAGAAGTGCTAAAAGAGAGTGGTATTTCTTTATCCTGCATAGCTACTGGACAGGCTGCCTTGATGGACTCTCTTACCTTCACAAATCCAGAGGAAAAGGTGAGGGAGGCAGCTGTGAAAAGAATTATGGAACAGATAGATTTTGCTGCCGAGTTTTCTGCTCCTGTAATTATTGGCCTGGTGAAAGGAAACCTACCAGAGGAACCAGAAAAG
>JAUWAK010000126.1 GCA_030602105.1 Candidatus Aerophobota bacterium
CTTCCAAAGGGTCCTGGAATACAGGCAGTTCCTCCCTTGGCGATGGGGAAAAAGGTGTCGATGACCCTCTGGCCAGTGATGAGAGGCTCTTGGGGTTCCAGCTGTTTTTGGTAAGGCCTCATCTTTCTTACTGGCCAGGTCTGAAGCATGGAGACATTCCCCTCTTTGCCCTCACTATCTACAATCACGGCGATGCTGTCCTCCACCCTGGCTTTGCCCGAGTGGATCCTCTCGACTGTCCCCTCTACCCCGAAAGGAACCATAACACGATGCTCAATAATCTCCGTCTCTTGAACTACTCCCAGAATATCGCCGACACTGACCTCATCGCCCTTTCGTGCCTTGGGTTTGAAATCCCATTCTTTTTTCCTATCAACGGCTTCCAGGGTAACTCCTCGGGTAACAAAATCCCCCATCCGTGCTCTAATGAGATCCAAGGGGCGCTGGATTCCATCGTAGATATTGCCCAATACTCCGGGGCCTAGTTCTACTGATAGAGGACCATAGGTCGATTTCACAGGCTCGCCCGGTTTTAGTCCCCCTGTTTCCTCATATACCTGGATGGATGACCTGTTTCCTCTTATCTCCAAGATCTCGCCGATAAGTTTTTCCTTCCCCACCCTCACCACATCATACATCCTGGCCCCAGGAATGTCTTCCGCCACCACCAAGGGTCCAGCGATTTTAACTATTCGACCCACCTCAGTCATTTCAGAATCCTCCATTCAGCTTACTACAAGCAACGTCCGAGTTATTCTTCTACCTTCACTCTATTTCTTGCTCACGATAACACTATCGATTATCCCGTAATCCTTGGCTTCCTCCGCTGTCATATAGAAGTCTCTATCTGTGTCGCGTTCGATCTTTTCTTTACCCTGACCGGTGTGCTTGACAAAAATGTCGTTCAGTCGATCTTTAGTCTTGAGGATTTGTCGGGCCTGAATGCCTACGTCAGTTGCCTGCCCTCTGGCTCCGCCCATGGGCTGGTGGATAAGGACATTGGCGTTAGGCAGACTGTACCTTTTCCCACGGGCTCCAGCGCATAGGAGCAGGGCCGCGGCGCTGGCCGCCTGCCCCATGCAGATAGTGGACACATCTGGTTTTATATACTGCATGGTATCATAGATAGCCAGCCCCGAGGTAACCAGTCCTCCCGGGGAGTTGATGTAAAGACTGATATCTTTCTTGGAATCCTGAACCTCAAGAAAAAGCATTTGAGCAATCACAGTATTAGCTAGATTATCATCAATAGGCTGTCCAATGAAGACTATCCGATCTCTTAAGAGCCGGGAATAGATATCATAGGCCCTTTCTCCCCTGGCTGTTTTTTCTACCACTATAGGAATTAAAGCCATTTTCCTCTCCTTTTATTCTTGACAGTAAATTTATAACCCTATTTTAGCTTCCTTGTAGAGAAAATCAAGAACCTTCTCCTCTCTCATGCGGGCCGCCAAAACTTGTAGCTGACCTTGCTCGGCCAGCTTCTCCTTCAATTTGGCCATCTTCTCCTCATTCTGAGTGCCTTTGACAGAGGCTCTTAGCCTCTCTTCTATCTCCTCCTTGCCCACCTCAATTTTCTCTTTATCAGCGATCATCTCCAGAGTAAAGTAAGTCTTTAGATCCTTGGTGATCTGAGAAGCGAGATCACCTTTTAGATCCTTCTCAGTTATCTTCTTCTGGCTGAGGTACTCAGAAAAAGAGAGGCCCTGGCTTTCCAATCGGCCCTTAAGTTCAGCAATCTTCTCCTCAATCTTTCTTTCCACCAGACCAGGGGGAACCTTCATCTGAGTAGACTCAACAACTCTATCCACTATCGCCTGGCGTATTCGCTTCTTTTCCCAATTATCTTTGGCCTCTTTGAGTCTTTCTCGGAAATATTTCCTGGCTGCCTCAAGACTATCAAACTTAAGCTCCTTGGCGAATTCATCATCGAGAGGAGGCAATTTCTCCTCCTTTATCTCCTTCAAGCTCACCTTAAAGGTAACTTTTCTTCCCGCGAACTCTTTCCGCGAGTCATCCACAGGAAACTCAACCTCTATCTCTTTTTGCTCATCCTTCTTCAGCCCCATCAGTTCCTGAGAAAAGGAAGGAGGGAAGAACGAAGAGCCTACTTGATAGACAAAGTTCTTCTGAGGACTGCCCCTTATCTCCTTTCCTTCAGAAAAAGCCTCCCAATCAATGATGAGCCAATCATTCTCCCTTACTCCCCGCGCCCCTTGGATGGGGACATAGGTAGCGTAGTTTTTCTGATACTGCTCTAACACCTTGGTAACTTCGTCCTCAGTGATCTTCACTTTGTTCCCTTTGACCTTCACTGCCCTATATCTACCCAGGCCTATTTTCGGCTTGGTGATCAGATTCATCTTCAAGATCAACGGCTGATCGGGAGAAAACTGAACTATCTCTAGCTCTGGTTCCACCACTGGGACAAGTTCGTATTGACTCAAGGCTTCTCGATAAATTTCGGGATACATCTTCTTCATGGCTTCCTCTTGCAAGACTCCTTGTCCAAATCGCATCTCAAAGATCCTGCGAGGAATCTTGCCTTTTCGAAATCCCGGCACCCTCACCCCTTTTGCAAGTCTTCGGAATGCCAGAGAAAGCTCCTCTTTTACCTTCTCTTTGGGTACTTCTACCTTCAGGCTGACCTCAGCCCCTTGTTTTTTTTCCATCACCACTTGCATTGATCTTGCCTTTCGGCACCCTTGGTGCGAGAGGCGGGACTCGAACCCGCATGAGTTTCCTCACTAGATCCTAAATCTAGCGCGTATACCGATTCCGCCACTCTCGCTTATGGTAGATGCTGCTTCTCTGGCTCAGTCTAACCAGAGAGCTCACCCTAGATGGCCTCGTCCTTTCAGAGAATCAGGGGTATGCTTAATCTATGTGAAGGGAGCGGGAAACGGGATTCGAACCCGCGACCCTCACCTTGGCAAGGTGATGCTCTACCACTGAGCTATTCCCGCCCTACACAGACTTTGTACTATTTAGACGATGGATACAACTCCCCCCTGGTCCTGGGAGTACTCATTTTCCGGCAACGTCTCAGGGCTTTCTATGTAATCTCAATTCCTGAGATCATGTCTAAATAAACCGCCTGGTGGGCTGTACAGGAATCGAACCTGTAACCTACGGATTAAGAGTCCGTTGCTCTGCCAAATTGAGCTAACAGCCCGCCCAGTAAGATATTGCCTGTTGGGGTGAGCGAGGGGACTCGAACCCCCGACATCTGGAGCCACAGTCCAGTGCTCTAACCAACTGAGCTACGCTCACCATGGAGCGGGGAACGGGATTCGAACCCGCGGCCATCGGCTTGGAAGGCCGATGCTCTACCAACTGAGCTACCCCCGCAG
>JAUWAK010000094.1 GCA_030602105.1 Candidatus Aerophobota bacterium
TCCCCGGTTGGCTGTGCCTTCTTCTTGCTAAGATTCAATCTCCCCAACTCGTCAATATTGAGGACTTTTACCGATATCTCGTCCCCTACTTTGACTACATCAGAAACATTCTTCACAAATGTATCGCTGAGCTCCGAAACGTGGACCAGTCCTTCCTTGCCTGGCAGAATTTCCACAAAAGCTCCAAAGTCAGTCACTCTCTTCACTTTTCCCAGATAGACTTTTCCCACCTCCGGGTCTTCAATTATCCCCTTGATCATACCAACTGCCTTCTTGGTGCTCTCGTCATCCGCTGAAGAGACGGTTACCTTACCCTCCATGTCATCTATGTCAACTTCTGCTCCTGTTTCCTTGATAATCCCCTTTATCACTCTTCCTCCCGGACCAATAACATCCCCAATTTTATCCTGGGGTAGGGCCAGAATGGTAATGTGAGGGGCATATCGGGAAAGCTGATCCCGAGGACTCTTAATTGTCTTCTCCATTTCTCCCAGTATGAAATTCCGCCCTTCCTTCGCCCTCTCAAGTGCTTCTTTAAGTATTTCCAGGCTTAACCCGGAAATCTTGACGTCTAGCTGTAGAGCTGTAATTCCACTTCTTGTTCCAGCAACTTTAAAGTCCATGTCCCCAAACCTGTCTTCCAATCCCTGAATGTCAGTGAGAATGAAAGTTCTGTCTGCCTCCTTGACAAGTCCTATTCCTACACCCGCGACCGGCTCACTTGTAGGAACTCCGGCATCCATCAAACAAAGACTTCCCGCACACACAGAAGCCATGGACGAGGAGCCATTGGACTCCAAGACATCAGAGACCAAACGGATGGTATAGGGAAAGGAATCTTCGGGGGGAAGAACAGGTAGAAGAGCCCTTTCTGCCAGGAAACCATGTCCAATCTCCCTTCTTCCCGGACCTCTCATGAATCGAGCCTCCCCTGTAGAAAAAGGAGGGAAATTATAATGGAGCATAAATCTCTTGGATATCTCTTCTCTTTGCAGCCCATTTATTCTTTGCTCATCGGCGGAGGTTCCCAGGGTTGCCACCGCTAATGACTGGGTTCTTCCACGAGTAAAGAGTCCTGAGCCGTGCACCCTGGGTAGGATCCCCACTTCGCAATTTATAGATCTGATTTCATCCAGCTTTCTTGTGTCCCATCTTTTCCCTTCCTGAGCAATGAGCTGGCGCATTTTCTTCTTCTTTAGATCTTCCAAAATGAGGAGGAAATCTCCCTCCATGTCAGGATAAATTGATTGGAACTTGGTCAGCACTTCCTCACGAATTTTCTCCAGGTACCCATCCTTTTTCTCTTTAGTCCAATCTGCCCCAATGCTTTCAATCTTAGCCTTAGCATACTCCTCTATCTCTTTCCTGAGTTTCTCCTCAATTTCAGGAAGGGGAAAGTCCTTTTTATCCCTCTGTACCTGAGATGCAAACTCTTCCTCCATCTGGATTATCTCTTTGATGTGTGAATGAGCTTCCTGGAAGGCCTTTACTACCACCTCTTCTTCAACCTTTGCCGCCTCCCCCTCAACCATTATTATTCCCTCTTTGTTGCCCGTTACCACTATATCAAGCTTGCTTTCTTTGAGCTCACTGTCAGTGGGATTGATGACAAACTCTCCTCTTAGCATACCCACCCTTACAGCTCCTATGGCTTCGGTATGGGGAAAACCGGAGATAGCGAGAGCACTGGAAGCACCTATGATGGCTAGAGTAGGTGGCTGGCTAGATTCACTTGCCGACATGACCGTAGCGATGATCTGAACTTCATTTCTGAGTTCTCTGGGAAGGAGAGGTCTGATGGACCTGTCAATCAAGCGACTGGCAAGAATCTCGCCATCAGAAGGTCTTCCTTCCCTCTTGAAAAACCCGCCAGGGATCTTCCCCGCTGCATAGGCTCTCTCGCGATAGTCAACAACCAAGGGAACGAAATCTATTTCCTCTCTGGTAGTGGAAGAGATAACTGCGGTGACCAAAACAATGGTCTCTCCATATTGAACCAAAACTGCACCATCGCTTCTTCTGGCTACCCTTCCTGATTCTAGAGCCAGGGCCTTTGCCCCTATTTCTTTTTCTATCTTGACCATTTTCTTATTTTGCATAGCCTACCTTCTTAGTCCTAAGTCTTTTATTGTCTTTTTGTATTTTTCCTCATTCTCCCTGCTCAGATAGTCCAGCAGCTTCCTTCTTGTTGCCACCAGCTGGAGAAGTCCCCTCTTTGAACTCTGGTCCTTTTTGTTCTTATCAAGATGAGCGGCCAGATTGCTGATTCGCTCTGTGAGGACAGCGATCTGAAGGGGGGTGGAACCGGTATCCTTCTCATGCAATCTGAATTTCTCCTGTATCTCTTTCTTTTTTGCCTCAGCTATACTCATTTATTCTTCCTCCTATCCTCTTTGAACAATGACGCTTTTTCATATCCTATCACACATCTTGAAACTTGTAAAGACAACCTTTATCCTGACCCAAGGATGTGTATGATGCTGGACAAAACCAAAGGGTTCTCCTTGCCTCCCTCATCCTGGCTCTTAAGTCTTATCTTTACCATTTTTGGCAGAGCGTCATCCCCCATATCATCCGGGGTTCCCATGGTAGAATCCCAACTGTTGTGCCACTTCTTGCCACCGTGGTAAGAAAAAACGAGCTCCAGAATACCGCTGGCAAGTATTGCAGTAGATCCCCCTTCTCCTGGACGACAATCCAAGTGAGATTTGACCGTCCTCCTAAGATGAGAACCTTTCAAAAAGTACTTGAGCTCACAAAGGTCGTATTCTCCTTTCATATTTGCTTTTTGGCGGACGGAAATAAAAGTTAGGATGGATTCATCTCCTTTGAAAAACAGACAGGAATTACTCTCACTGATAAAGGCTGCTCTTATCTCTCGATTCATCACATCCGTACCATATCGAGCATTCTGACACATCTTAAGACGACGGTCCCCTTTCTCCCAGATAGAGAGACTTTGCCAAAAAACATACGATACCACCATCATCACAGATGCCACAATAAAGGTAGCCATCAGAACCTCAAGAAGAGTAAAAGCATCCCTACTATCCCTCATAGATCATTCTTCCCGCAAGATTTGTCCTGAGTTGCGGCTGGCCAAATAGGTAACCAGCTCTATATGTTCCCCTGCCTTTCGAGATTCTCCATTCCCCCGGCTCTCACTGGTGCCAGACTCACCAAATAATACCCTCACCTGAACCTTAGCCAGCCCAGGCACATCCGTGTCCCACCAATTGAGGTGCCAGTTATATCCCTGGTAGTTCTCAAATTCTCCCTCTCCTTCCCCGGGCCCTTCACCAGTAGAGGCATAATCCTCCATCAGGGCCAGATATCCTCTCATTTTTGTCTCCTCCATCTTCTCTTCTCCCAAAAGATATGCCACGGTGAGCTCTTCGGCCCTGTTTTGAGCTTTTAGGCCCAGAGGAAGAATCTGCACCAGCGACAACAAACCCAGGGAAAGAACGGCCACTACCACGATGACTTCAAGAAAGGTGAACCCGAACCTCTGGTTAATGGATATCTTCATATCTAATGCTTTTCAGGGTACAATTTCACATTCCCGGTGGAGGAGGTAAGGGTTAAGGTGTACCACCTCCCCATATCTTCATCATAAAGGTAAAGGGAACCGGTCTCTGCTGTGCCCCGGGGATAAAAGGAAAGAGCACCGTCGTCAGGACTGTCAAACTCGACTATCCCATCCTTCTCTTCATCTTTACCGAAGTGAGGATTGGCAAATATCACATTCCTGTGAAGAGAATGTTTCTTTTCCAGGATATCCCCTTTCTCATCTTCGATCCAGTAGTGCCCTGCCTTAGAATCGAAGACAACGCGGCACCGCTGTCTTTCGGTAATTGCGAGACGGCGGGCGAGCCTAAGCACGGCGGCTATATCCTTTGCCGATTCCTTAAGTCTAGTAGCACCAAGAAAGTTAGTTGTAAAATGAGCCAAGAGAGCAATGCTCAAGGTCATGATGCCTAGAACCACGATTAACTCTATCAATGTAAATCCACGAGGACGTGGATCTCGTCTACCAGTTATTGATGTCATCTTCCAGGTATCCATTGGCTGCGCCTTGACCACTAGGGTTAAGCTCATCAACAAAGCCATCTTTATCATCATCCTTCCCATTTTGACAGAGGTTTCCATCGGCAGACTCATCGCCATGATAGCCACTAGCTCCTGTCCTTCCATCAGATCCTGGGGTATAGATATCGTAACTACTCCTATTGTGAAAGGGAGGAGGGGTGGAGGGATCTAGATCAAGATTGGCCCGATAGATATAGATGCGAACCTCATCATCAGGCCCTTTACTCCAGGGGTCCCTCAGCTTTCCCTCCCTCGTCACCTGGACTTGCTTAAACTCCATGTAAGGACCCCTCCACTTAGAATTGTTCCAGAGGGGATGAGCAGGGGAAGGAGAGAGAGCTTCCCTTAAAGAGGCAGAACCCCTATCATCCGGGGGGAACTCTCCCATATCCGCCTTGTACATAGATATGGCTGTTTCAAGAGCAGCAATAAAGGAAGCGGCGGAAGCTCTCTTTGCTCTCTCGGTTGTTTGAAGAAAATTAACTACGGCAAGAG
>JAUWAK010000091.1 GCA_030602105.1 Candidatus Aerophobota bacterium
GCCCCCTTGATAATAATGTTCTCTTTGCTCATAAGCCTCACCTATAAACACTTATTCTAACCCATTCTCAGCCCGAGTCAACTTCTCAAATTGCCCCGCTCCATCAGATAACTCGACGCAGTTCTAGACACTATTTCGACATACGTTCCTACCATGAATTCAAAAGACTGTTTGATCACAGACGTCTTATGTGTCTGCTGTGTCTGCCCAAACGAGCACAGAAATGATTTGGTTCGAGTCCGGCACGGGTCCCCGTAGGAGTTAGCTAATCTTTGGCTTGTTCCAACTCTTTTCATTTTTGCTCTCCCTGCTAAAATAGCTAACAGCACCCTGTTGCTCCTTTCTCACTCTCTTAAGATATTCCTTGTTGCTCGGGATGCCGATCATCTAAGCGTATTCTTCCATCCCATGCATAGGGGCCGTGAGGACCATGGCCTGACCCAGATGCTAGATATCATGGACAGTGTTGATGAGCTGTCTTCAATTGAGGATTTCAGAGGAGTGAGAAAATGACAAACTTGACGGCAAGAGAGAGACTACTCGCGGCTCTGCAGCATAAAGAGCCTGACTGTATACCTTATGATTTGGCAGGCACGAGTGTTACCGGGATCCACTATGTGGCCTACCGGAATCTCGTGAATTATTTGGGCAAAGACTATCTCCTTGAAAAGGAGCAAGAATCCTGGTCCTATGAGAAACAACAAGGGCTGGCACAGGTGGATGAAGAAATCAAGCAGGAACTCAAAGTTGACATTCGAGGAAGTAAATTTAAGAATCCCTCAATCTGGAAGCTTGAGATTAAAGAAGTAGGAGGCAAAGAGGCCTTTACTGATGAATTAGGTTGCCAGTGGGTTACTTCGAGAAACGGATATTATTTTGATCAAATACCAGGAAAATCTCATCCTCTTGGTGGTTCAATCACCCTCGAGGATATCAAGAACTACCCTTGGCCTAATGCGAGCGACCCAGTAAGGGTAGAAAACTTAAGGAACGAATTAAAGAAATTAAGAAAAGCTGGGTATGCTGCGATAATAGAGGCTCCTTTTAATGGAATTTTCTCCTTAGGATTTCGAATGCGTGGATATTCAGATTTCTATGAGGATCTGGGGGCAAGGCAATCTCTAGCCTATAGCTTAATGGATAGACTCACCGATCTTAAGATAGACTTCTGGGATATGGCACTAGAAGAGATAAGTGATCTTGTTGACGTTATCGTTGAGCTGGATGATCTGGGAGGACAGAATGGGACGTTAATCTCACCTGAGATGTATCGAAAGTTGGTGAAACCCAGACATAGACGACTCTTTTCATTCATAAAGAAGAAGGCGCCTAACTCATATCTTTTTTTGCATTCAGATGGTTCTCTCTATGATATAATACCTGACTTGATCGAATTGGGCGTAGATATATTAAACCCGGTACAGGTGAGCGCAACAAAGATGGATTCGGCCAAGCTAAAAAGGAAATTTGGAGACTCTTTGAGCTTTTGGGGAGGAGGTGTTGATACACAAAACATACTGGGGAAGGGAACGCCAGGCGAGGTGAGGAGCGAAGTTAAGAGACGAATCGATGACCTCGCTCCAGGTGGGGGATACATATTTGCAGCCATTCACAATATTCAGGCTGATGTCCCTCCAGAAAACTTTATGGCAATGTGGGAGACCCTGCAACAGTACAAATCATACTAAAGACGGGGATAGGGAGCCGACTCGGATAATGAGCGATGATACACTAAGCTGAAGATAGCTGCACGCGGGTCTGGGAGAAATTGCGCATCAGCTTCTCTAAGAACCTTTCATAAACCTTTCAGTTTTTCTTTCTTTAAAGGAGCTTCTGGTTGAGCAGGGATAATGATGGTGAAGGTTGCTCCTTTTCCTTCGGTGCTTTCTAGCTCTATCTTTCCCTGGTGGTGTTTGATGATTCCATGGCAGACCGAAAGACCAAGACCAGAGGCTTTTGGACCTTTAGTGGTAAAGAAGGGCTCGAAGATTCTATCCTTTGTTCCCTCCGGGATGCCTTTACCACTGTCAGTAAAGTAAAGCAAGACTTCATCTTCTTTTGCCTCGGTTTTTACAGTAATGTCTCCTCCCTCTGGCATACCCTCTAAGGCGTTGAAGATAAGATGAGTTAAAACCGCCATGAGCTGGGCTCTACTACCTAAAATAAGTGGTAGTTTTCCTAGCTTCTCTTTTATCTTAATGGTAATTCCCTTAGCTTCAGCTTCATCCTTCCAGTGAGGAGAAGTAGAGGCGATAGTTTCTCTTACAATCTCGTTTAAGTCAAGTCTGGTAAAATTCGCCCTTGAGGCTTCTCGCTGGGTAAAATATTGCAGTCTTCTTACTGTTTCTCCTCCCTCATAGGAGGCTTGGACAATTCTCTTGAGGCGCTCTTTCACCTCCTCCAACTTATATGTTTTCAGTCCTTTCTCTAAAAGGTAAGCATTTACCACAATGACAGCCAAAAGATTATTAAAATCATGAGCCACTCCTGCCGCCATCTCTTCTAAAGCTTTGAGCTTTTCTGATCGGATAAGAGCCTCCTCTGCCTTCTTGTGCTCGGTGACGTCCTGGAAGACCAAAACGGCCCCTGTGATATTTCCTTTGTCATCTCTCAATGGTGCAGCGGCGTTAAGAATAGGTGTTTCTGTTCCATCCTTGGCGATAAGTAGGGTACGATGTTCCAGGTCGACAACAACGCCTTCCCGGACGGCTTTCGTTGCCGGGTTCTCGACAAAGGTACGTGTTTTCTCACTTATGATACTGAACACTTCTGTCAAAGTCTTACCCAAAGCATCTTCCTGCTTCCATCCTGCCAGTGCTTCGGCAACCGGATTCATGAATGTTACCAATCCCTTTATGTCGGTGGTTATCACAGCACCGCCGATACTTTTGAGTATTGTGGCAAGTGACTCCTCGCTCTTTCTTAGTTTGCTTTCCGTCTTGTTCCTACAAAGAGCCACCTTGATACTACTTTGCAGTTCTCTTCGCTCGAATGGTTTGACTATATAGCCAAAGGGCTCTGTTGTTGTTGCTCGCTGGATCGTCTTCTCATCTGCGTAAGCAGTAAGGTATACCACCGGAATATTGAACTGATCATGGATTTGTTCAGCCGCCTGCACCCCGTCCATCTCCCCTTTTAACACAATATCCATCAGCACTAAATCTGGGTGAGTATCTTCTGCACTTTTGACGGCCTCCTCTCCGGAAGATACGACAGCAGAAACGGCATATCCCAAACTTTTCAAACTGTTTTCTATATCCTTGGCTACGATGTTTTCATCTTCAACAACCAAGATCTTTGCATCTGCCATTGTTTTAGCCTCCCTGCTTTTGCTTTGGCTCTGTAAAGCTAATCTTAAATGTCGACCCGCCACTTCTATCAAGGTCTATGGTACCGTCAAGTTGATCTGCTAATGTGCATACCAACTCTAGGCCCAATGATTCTGTTTTTCGGAAATCTAAATCTTTTGGAAAACCGACACCGCTATCACTGACAATCAGGGTGAACTTGCCCTCTTTATCCGAGTGAAGGTCAATGTGGATTTTACCTTGCCTGCCTTCTGGGAAGGCGTATTTCAGGGAATTTGAAACAAGTTCATCGATAATCAAACCACAAGGAATTGCCTTATCAACGCCCAGGAAAATCTCCTCAATAGTTGTCTCAAGGGCGATGAGATCAGGGTTGACTTTGTAGGACTGGAACAAATTAGCTACCAGGCCTCTGACATACTCAGTAAAGTCAATTCTGGCCAGGTCTTTGGATTGATACAATCTCTCGTGGATGAGCGCCATTGACCTGATCCGGTCCCGACTTTCCTTGAATACATGGAGGACCTGTTTATCCTTGATACATCGGGATTGAAGGTTAAACAGACTGGAGATAATCTGTAAATTGTTTTTGACTCGATGGTGAATTTCCCTCAGAAGCACTTCTTTTTCCTTAAGAGATGCTTTGATTTGATCCTCCGCCCGCTTGCGCTCGGTGATGTTTTCATGCATTACCACAACATTTGTTAGCGTGTTGGCTGTATCAAATATCGGGAATAACCTACTTTTTGTAACGGTCTTTTTGTTTTCGTAAGGTGAAATAAACTCTATTTCGGGTGTTTCAACTATTTTCCCGCTCAAAGCTTCTTTAATGTACTTGACTACGCCCTGCCGCACGTTCGCAGGTTCTGTTAGGGCATTCATTCCCAGAACCGCCTCTTTTTTGGGAATATTGTAGGTCTTCAGAAATGCTTTGTTGGCCATCACAACAATTCCGTCTGAGTCTATCACAAAAGTTGGAAGTGGCGATTGCTCGACAAGGCTCTCCAAAAACTGGCTTTTAGCTTTGATTTCTTCCTCCGCTTTCTTGCGCGCGGTGATGTCCCTGAGTATGTTCATGGTGCCCACTATCTTACCGTTTCTTTTGATGACTCTAGTACTCGCTTCTATGGGAACCATCTTGCCGTTTTTATTCTTAACTTCCAACTCCAATATGCTTATGATTTCTTTACCCTCTATTGCATTTCGGAAAAGCTTGACTATGTTTGGTATATTCTTCGGCCTTAAGACTCCAAGTTTAACGAAGTTCTTCCCTACTACATCATCCCGATTGTAACCAAAGATATCATCGACTCTTTTGTTAATATCGATTATCTTGCCATACTTGTTCACGTAGAGAATCACATCGTTGGCGTCTTCGAAAAGCATCCTGTATTTCTCTTCGGATTGCCGGACTTCCTCTTCTGTCTTCTTCCAGTCGGTGATGTCG
>JAUWAK010000053.1 GCA_030602105.1 Candidatus Aerophobota bacterium
AGGAAAAGATGGCAAATCATAGATGCAGTTAAGAACAATCGGGTCTACGGTATTCATGCAGATCTCGTCCATCGCCCCGGACCTCGAATAGTGGATGGATTGGAGGAGATAGCGAAGTATATTCATCCAGAATTGTTCAAGAAATGAACCACCAGGAGGTGTGGGTTGTATAGAAATCACCTCAAAAAAATCTTCCATTGGAAATTGATTATTGCTTACCTTGCACTAGTTCTAGGATCAACTGTTGTCCTGGCAACAACTCTGGGTCCTGCACATATATCTCCATCTGTGGTACCTAAGATACTCATCAGCAGGCTCCCTCTCATACATCACCTAATCACCCCTTCCTGGTCAATTGGTGAAGCTGCCATAATCTTGGAGATTCGGCTGCCGAGAATCATCCTGGGAGTGCTGGTGGGAGCAGCTCTGGCTGTCGCGGGAACAACTATGCAGGCACTCTTCAGAAATCCCATGGCGGATCCCTACATAATAGGAATCTCATCCGGGGCAGCTCTGGGGGCGATTGTTAGCCTCACTTTCGGACTGAACATATTTGGCCTCTACACCCTACCTTTAATGGCTTTCATATGTGGTGCGGCTGTCATTTTCTTAGTCTACAGTATTGCCTCTGTGAGAGGAAAGCTCCCTGTCAGTACACTCCTACTTTCGGGGATAGCGATAGCTTTGTTCTTATCAGCCATTATCTCTTTTTTGATGTATACGGCCGGCGAGGAGCTGCACGGCATTGTGTTCTGGCTGATGGGTGGACTCTGGGGGCGAAGCTGGAGCCACGTTTTGATGGCATTTCCTTTCATATTGTTGGGGACAGCTGTGATCCACATCTTTGCCAGAGATTTAAATATAATGCTTCTTGGCGAGGAGCCTGCTCAACACCTGGGAATTGAGGTGGAAACCGTGAAGAAAATCATAATATTTTCCACTTCCCTCATTGTCGCCGCCGCGGTATCAGTCAGTGGAATCATTGGGTTTATTGGTCTGATAATCCCCCATATCATGAGGATCTTGGTGGGGCCTGACCACAGAGTTCTTTTGCCAAGCTCTGCCCTGGTAGGCGGGATTTTCCTGGTTTGGACTGACACTCTGGCAAGAACAATCATTGCCCCCACAGAAATACCAGTTGGCATAATCACGGCACTTTTCGGTGCTCCCTTCTTTTTGTACCTTTTGCGAACAAGAAAGAGGTCAATGTTCTAGGAGAGTACAAAGATGCAAAGAGTGAGCCTTCGAATAGACAATATCGCTTGCCGCTACGAGACTGCAAATGTTTTAGAGAACATTAGTTTTTCGGCTACTGCAGGTGACTTCGTAGGAGTCATAGGACCAAATGCCTCCGGGAAATCAACCCTGCTTAAGAGTATCAGCAAGATATTAAGGCCGCACACCGGAGTGGTGCTTCTAAATCAAAGGGATATCTACACTTTGAAGAGTGCTGAAGTAGCTAAGAAATTAGCGGTAGTACCCCAGAAATCCGCCATTAGCTTTGCCTTTACAGCACTAGAAGTCGTTCTTATGGGTAGAGCCCCTCATCTGGGGAGATTTGAGATTGAGGACAGAGCGGACCTCCTCATTGCTAAACGATCAATGGAGCTAACCAATACATGGCACCTTCGTGAGCGGCCTATCGATACGTTAAGCGGAGGAGAGGAACAAAGAGTTATTGTTGCCAGGGCTCTTGCTCAGGAGCCTAGAGTTCTTTTGCTTGATGAGCCGACGGGTCACCTGGACATCAACCACCAGATAGAGATACTGGACCTCATCAAGAGGTTGAATAAAGAGTGGGAAATGGTCGTCATAGCTATCTTCCATGATCTCAATGTCGCCTCGCAGTATTGTGATAGATTAATTTTGCTCTTCGAGGGGAAGATATTTGCGGCAGGCAGGGCAGATGATGTTCTTACCCGAGAGAATATTGAAAAGGTGTACGGAATAAAAGTTATTGTTAAAGAGGATGATGTTTCAGGCAAATTGCTTATCCATCCTCAAAGAAAAAATGCGGTCAGACCAACTAAAGGCAAAGTCCACATAGTGGCAGGTTGTGGCAGTGCAGTCTCACTAGTGAGTAGGCTGGTTGAAGAGGGTTACAATGTGAGTCTGGGGGTACTGAATGTAGGAGATTCTGATTATATTGCTGCAAAGACCCTGGGACTGGATGTTGTTGAAGAAAAGCCCTTTTCCCGTATAACTCAGGAAAGTCATCAGAGGAACCTCGAATTCATCAAGGAAGCAGACTATGTCATACTAACAAACATACCCATCGGATTTGGCAACATAAAGAACCTGGAGGCAGCAGGACAGGCACAAACCTTGATCACTATTGAAAAAGAATCTATTGAGGAAAGAGATTACACCAAAGGTGAGGCAACCAAGCTCTACCGCCAGCTAAGAGCTAATGCTACTATCGTAGCCGATTCGCATTCTGTCCTGGAGAGGCTAAAATCTGTGGAAAATCGAGTCAGGTCTTGAGAGGGCATGAAGGTGCAGGTGAAGATCCCTGGTACCTGTGGCAAAATAAGATGTCCTCCTGATAAAGTAAAAACCAGACTCGTCGGAGGAGGAGGGAATTAAGATGAAAGACAAGGCCTACTCCCATGGAGGCAACCGGAGGGAAGTAGAGGAAAGATACGGCCTCCCACCAAACAAGATCCTTGATTTCAGTGCCAGCATAAGCCCCTGGACAGACTCCCTGAGGATAGAGGAAATAGTCAAAGACAACCTGGAGAGCATTTACCATTATCCGGATCCTGAGTGCAGGGAGTTGGTCAGGCAGATTAGCCAATACCTGGCCGTAGATACAGAAAATATTCTTGCTGGCAACGGGTCGACGGAACTCATATATCTGGCAGCTCGGACTCTTTCACCCCGAAGAGCCCTGATTCTCTCCCCTACTTTCTTCGAATATGAGCGGGCCTTGAGAATCGGTGGCGGAGAGCCAAAATTTCTGTTCCTCAGAGAAAGCCAAGGGTTCTCCCTTAACGTTCAGACAATCATCGACGAGACAAAAGACGTTGAGGCCGTTTTTATATGCAACCCAAACAACCCCACGGGTACGTTTTTAACGAAAGATGAACTAATTGAGTTGGTAAAGATGACCGAAGAAAGAAAGATAGCTCTCATTCTAGATGAGAGCTATATTGACTTCAAGTATCCCGGGGAGACTCTGGCAAGCGAAGCACCAAAGGCTCATTCTCTTCTTGTCTTGAGGTCCTTCACTAAGTTCTTTGGCATTGCTGGCTTAAGACTTGGGTACGGAGTTGGAGGTACGCACCTAATTGAAAAAATGGCTGGCCTAAAGGAGCCGTGGGCGGTTAACTCTTTGGCCCAGGCTATCGGCATTTCTCTTTTGAGGAATGAAGAGAGTATGAAAAAGATCCGGGAAGCTGCATCTGGAGAAAGTGAATTTTTGTTTGGTGAGCTTTCCCGAATGAGAGGACTTAAGCCCTATCCTCCAGAAGCTAACTTCATTCTGGTCAAGATAGAAACAGGAATCTCTTCCATGAAGCTCAGGGAGGATTTAGCCAGAAGGGGCATCCTCATTCGAGATTGTGGCAATTTCACTGGACTTAGCGACAAATTCTTTCGGATAGCGTCCAGAAAAAGAGAAGAAAACTCAAGATTGATTGAGGTTTTGAGGGAAACGGTCCAAGGAGGCTCTGAGGACCCTGGGTCTTCCCGCAGGGAGGGTACGCATGCCCCTGATTGATGTTTCTGGTCTTGACAAGTATTCATATTTTTGCTAGAAGAAGTAGGAGCATAATTCTACTAAGCATAAACACCCAAGCTTGTCGGCTGGGTACAAGAGGACACTGAGGGCTGGGGTATGGTGAACAGAGAGAATGTGGCATCTGTAACAAGGTTACCTCTTTTCTCAGATGAAAAGCTAGCAATAAGGCCGGGAGGGAGGTGATAAGCTAGTTCGGCCTGTTTGCCTGTGGAAAGAAAGCTTTCGAAAAGAAGGCGGTCAAATAGTCTACAGACTAACCAAAACAAAATTAACGATCAGGAGGCGAAACAATGGTAGGTAAGAAACACCTGAGGATGTCAATCGGGGTTTTGGCTTGTTTAGTGATTATGCTGGGAATTGTTTCCTGTACCTTTGCGGTGAGCGTGGATGTTCCCAAGGGTTTCAAGTTCGGAACCTATACTCAGAGACCCTGGGTTGGCGAGACTATTCATGTGGCTATGGTTGCAGAACCCCGTTCTGACGCAATCAAAGAGCTGGCTCCCGAATTTGAGAAGCTGACGGGAATAAAGGTGGTTTTTGATATTCTCGCCTATCCAACCTTGCAGGAAAAACAGATGGTAGCTCTTACTCAGGGAACCGGAGCCTATGACATAGTTCACGTTGACTGTGTATGGGTCGGTCAGTATGCAGGTGAAGGATGGACAATCCCGCTGGAGGAATTTATTCTGCGAACAGATCACAATACCCTAGCTCTCGATGATTTCATCCCCGCTGTCCTGTCAGAACAGGGAATGTGGGAAGATAGAATCTATGGATTGCCTTGTATTCAAGCAGTGTTTGGACTGCACTATCGCACTGACATTTTTGATAAATACGGGACAGAGATTCCTCAGACCTGGAAAGAATTACGGGAGACTGCTGAAAAACTTAATTTGAAGGAACCAGGAGTTTCCGGTATTACCTTTATGGGCAGAAGAGGAGTTCAGCTTCAGTGCACCTATGACAGCATGATCTGGTCCTTTGGAGGAAATTGGTACGATGAAAACTACCGCCCAACTGTAAACAGTGCCGCTGCAGTGGATGCCCTAGAGTACTTCAAATCTCTTATTCCTTTTGCGCCCAGTGGAGTACTGACTTATGATTGGGATGAGGCCGCTCGTTCTTTTGCCCAGGGCAAAGCAGCTATGGATCTTCAATGGCAGAATGCCGCTCCCACTTTCTACGACGCTTCGAAATCCAACATCGTTGGCAAACACGCTTTCACCTTGATTCCTGGAAAACTGCAACCCGACGGGAGCATAAGAAGAACTCCTACCTTCGGAGGTTGGAGCCTGGAGATTCCTAAAGATTCCAAGAATAAGGAAGCTGCCTGGGAGTTTATGGTTTGGGCCTCTTCACCAGAGCTAGATCCACGACTGGCCCATAGCCAACCGGGTTCACGGTTCAGCGGTTTGGAAGACCCCGCACTGCAGAAAAAGTACATTGAGTATGCCGGGATGTTAGCCTCTCTTCCCATAGCTAAAGGTCGTCCCCGCATCGCTGCTTATTCGGAGCTTGCAGACGCTTTAGAGGTGGGCCTATCTGAGGCTATGACCGGCGCGAAGAGCGCTAAAAAAGCCCTGGACGATGTGAACAAGAGATTTGAGCTGATCCTCAAAAAATGGGGGTATTTGAAGTAATGGAAAAGGGGGGGCTAAGCAGAATTGCTTAGCCCCCCAAAAATAAGGAAAAAATAAGTGCACCTTTGGAAAAGGGTGGGTCTTTTTTTTTGTTCGCTAAGGCGTAGGTATATCTGGTTCTTTTTTCTTGCTCCTACGCTTGTAGCCCTTATCAGCATAGTTGTATTCCCCCTCGTCTTTTCTCTCAGTCTTAGTTTTCATGATTGGAATATTATCAGAGCTAAGGCGTGGAGCTGGACAGGAATTGCCAACTACCGGACAATTCTTTTTGAGGACCCTTACTTTCGCTCTGCCTTTAAGGTTACCCTTCTCTATCTGGTTGGTACTGTTTCCTTACAGTTTGGTCTGGGTCTTTTGGTTGCGCTAATACTGCATCGGATTACCGAAAAGATTATTGGATTTTTGCGAACAGCCCTAATTCTTCCTATCACTATGACCCCTGTCATAGTTGGAATGATATGGCGACTGATGTACAACCCAGATCTGGGTATGCTCAATTATTTTCTCACCTGGTTCCGTCTCTCTCCTGTTAATTGGACAGGCATGCCATTGACAGCTCTTCCTTCAGTAATGATGGCTGATATCTGGGAGTGGACCCCTTTTGTAGCCTTGATATTGCTGGCCGGACTTCAGGCTCTACCCCAGGAACCGTTTGAGGCCGCTCTGGTTGACGGAGCATCATCCTGGCAGACATTTCGTTATGTTACTTTACCTCTTTTAAGTCCGGTTATGCTGGTGGCACTGCTTATTAGAGTAATGGATTCTTTTAAGACTTTTGATTTGATCTTTGTTCTTACCCAGGGGGGGCCGGGGATGAGCACTGAAATATTGAACTACTATACCTACCGCTATGGTTTCAAATTCTTTCATCTAGGGTATGCCTCAGCCCTCTCGTGGCTGCTGCTAGTAGTAGTTACCATAATCTCCATAGTTTTGGTCAGAATAATCCGGTCCAAGGGAATATCTGTAGGAGGGGCACGATGAATGAAGCTCTTACAGCGAAAGTAAAGAAGATAATCTTTGTGGTGATAGCAGCAGTTGTGTTTGCTGTAATCCTTTTTCCTCCTGTGGTCTTATTCTTGACTTCTATCAAAACCGAACTGGACGCCCTTAGTTTCCCTCCCAAGTGGGTCTTTCAGCCTACGCTGGAAAACTATAAGCACATATTTCAATTCTCCCCTTTTATGAAGTATCTACTAAACAGCCTCACGGTTGCTTCCCTGAACACAGGAGCAGTTCTTGTCCTTGGTTCCTTGGCTGCCTATAGTTTAGCCCGATTCAGATTTAAGGGAGCCGATAATATTGCTTTTTGGATACTTTCCGTAAGAATGATGCCTCCAGTGGCTGCGATTATTCCCATTTATATTATTATGAGAAATCTACGCTTACTGGACACTCCCTGGAGCCTAGTCATAACCTACCTCACCTTTAATCTACCTTTTGCAGTGTGGATGATGAGAAGCTTCTTCCGGGAGATTCCTCGAGAAATTGAAGAGAGTGCTTTAGTAGATGGATGCTCCGATTTTGGTGCTTTTTGGAACGTAGCCCTACCCTTGGTGGCTCCAGGATTAGTAGCAACAGGAATACTCACCTTTATTTTTTCCTGGAACGAGTTCTTATTTGCCTTGATTCTGACCGGGAGTAAAGCTGTAACTTTACCCGTAGGTATCACTGGCTTTATGAAGGAGACTGGTATTAATTGGGGTTATATGACTGCGGGAGGAGTACTTGCCCTTATCCCTGTAGTAATATTTACAATTTCGGTGCAAAAGCATTTAGTGAAAGGGCTAACTATGGGGGCTTTAAAATAGGTCATTTTAAGTAATTTTGACTACAAAGGGGGAGGAAATGCCGAGTAAGAATACTTGCTCCTTCCACTACCCCAGGATTCCATACTGTCCGCATATTCTTCATCAGAGTCCTCCCAAAATTCTGTGTCCTTTTCTTGAGGATAATGAACAAAAAGATGAGGAAAGTAGAGAGAGAAATCTTGGTGTTTGTGCGTGTGCTTGACAAAGACGAGCGATAATGATAATCTAGAATAGGTCTGAGGTAAGACAACTGATGGCTATAGCCGATGCGCCGAGTGGTTAATAACTAGCCGGGGCTTTCCGGAAAAATAGGAACCCCGGTCAAATAAAAAACGACGAAGGGAGGTGAACTAAATGAAAGGGAGAGTAGCTATAGTGCTGTTGGCCTTTGTCTTGGTCATTTCCACTCTTGTGCCTGCCGCATGCGCTGAAAAACCTCAACTCATCACCATTGCT
>JAUWAK010000125.1 GCA_030602105.1 Candidatus Aerophobota bacterium
ATACGTTCCATCGTTATTTGAACTCAAAAGACCGTTTTCCTGGAGAAAGTCGAGTTTGGCCAGGGTCCCATCGCGCAAAATACCCATCAGCTTATGAAGATGCTCGGGATAGTCATATGTATCAAACATGATCTGCTCAAGACCGCGCAGGTTAACCAGGGTCCAGGTCATTCCAAGACTCCACCACCATGTACCTTTCACTCTTACCACTAATAAATTGCCCAAGACCTTCCTGGCCAGTGAGATAAGCCTCTCGGTCGCTTCATAATCTACAAAAATCTGAGGAAAATGTAGTCTCTCCAGATCATGGTAGGACTTTAGGGGTGCATCCCAAGTATAGGAGCCACCGTTCTCACCACCAATTTTTCTTTCATGCATCCCCCAATCGCTCTCGCTATGTACATAAGGGATGTTGAAGTACGGCTCAACTGGCCGGTCATCACCCATAGACTTGCCCCAAAATATTTCCTTGCGCAGCATCATTTCCCATTCCCGGGGAAGTTCGCCACGGCACTCGAGTTCCTCATCACTGATAATCTCGTTCCAACCGTTCTCTGGATCACAAAAAATGAGAGGGCGAGTATCTTCCAGCGCATTGTGTCGATACCAGAGGTCTCGCTTCTCCTGTTGCACAGGATCCGCTGCTAATTCGGCAACTCGACCACCCAACCCCCTGAGTATTCCACGATCTTCTTTCGATATTACCAGCTTATCAGCCCTAATCGTTTTTCGAGCAAGGGATGCTTGCGTTTGATCAGCCATCTTCTCGGTACTGCCGCCACCAGAGTAATGGATTCCCCCAATTTTGGCCATCCAAGCCTCTTTTACCTTTAGAATCTTATCTCTCTTTTGGAGACTTTGTGCTTTTTCCTGCCAAGTGCCCAAAAACACCAAATTTCGGCGTCAGGGCCCGTTTCCAGCAGAGTGAGAGTTTTTCGGGTCGACACATTGTATCACACCCGTAGGAAACCGCAACGTAGCAAGCAGTTTGACCGGCAACCGCTTTTCAGTATAGTGAAAAGGCAAAACAAGATAGAGGACCACACAGTGTCGGGCTACACGGCGGACTAAGGCCGTCACGGGAACCAAGGATTGTACTCCAGGTATGCAGGAGAGACCGAAATGAAAATGAAATATGGCAAAGGCATCTACAAAAGACTGCAGGGTGGGAAAGAAACTACCTATACCGGTGAATTAACACTCAATGATGTGAAGATTTACATGGATGGGGAGCCCGATTCCTTCATAGCGCTTGATAGAATAGAGCAGATAAACAAGACAAAAAAGAGTCTCAAGATGAAGATTGTTCCCTCCCACCCCTTTGCCTATGATGTATGGCTGCAAGGGGAGGGGACGGAAAGACTGCTCGATGATCTCCTGGTCTTGAAGCCTTCTTTCAAGAAAGTGTGGTGGAAAGAAAAGTGGTGGTCTAGCAGCTCGGGAAAGACCGCATGATGATCTCCATGCCGCTGGGTGTGCTGCACTATCTTCTCAATCCAGCCTTTTTTCTCCTTGCAGTTTTTGAATATCGGTAATATCCTGGACTGTCTCTACACACCCGAGATACCTCCCGTCATCACTTCTCACCGCAGCATACCTTACATAGATCTTTTTGCCGTCTTTATTCACCCAGGATTCAGCAAAGCTGGCCCTGTCGCTCTTGAAACTGTCAAGGAGTCGATTGACCGCCGGTCGGCTGCTTGCAGGGTGACAGTCTTGAACCCTCATACCGATAAGCGAAGGATCCCGGGGAAAAATTCCCCTGCCGCTTCCACTGAAATACCTCACCGAGTCATCCTCGTCTACAAAGGTTATCTCCAGTGGCAGGGTATTCAGAATGGATTTCAACACGTTCCAGGATAAATTGTCTATCACTGTCTACCTCCGTTAGCATAGAGAGAAAGTTTTCAGGTCAATGCCAGCATTTCCGGAACGAGGCTCTTGTTATTCACTCGTACAGTTCTACTCTGAAACTGGAAACACCGACGTCCAGCTCAAGGTCCAGTCGAATCTCTGCTGTTGGGTAATTCTTGCTGGTGTATACATTTCCCTCTTTTCTAAAGCCTACGTCCAGAAGATTACTACTAATCAGGGCTGTCTCGGCCTTTATTCTTGTAGCCATTGATCGAGGAATAAGTAATCTTATTTGCGAGAGCCCGGCATCGATCTTGGCCTTGATGGAAACGGAATCACTGAATTTTATTTCGGTCTTGCTTGCTCCTATATCCAACTCAAGATCAGTCACCTTCGAGACAGATAGGTCCAAATCATTCCTGCTTGCACCGGTCTCGATTCTTAGAGCCAGAGGAATTTCATTGTTTAACTTCAAATTCCAGGAATGATCCCTGCCCCAGGCCCCAAATCGGAATTTACCCCTCCTCCCTTCCTCGCTGAGTTCCAGAAATCCCTCTCTGTCTACAACCTTGTACCTCATTTTTGGCCTTAGCCAGGAAGGGGTGACAAGATCACCTTCAAAAAGATAAGCTGAACCTCCTTCCAATCTCAATCTCCCTGCCCCAAAACTAATCCTGATGGTGGCCCGTGTAAGATCAGCAGACAAGGGTTCTTCGAATCTCAATACCCGATCTACCTTTTCATAGTTTACAGCAACCTGGGAAAGATAGATTGCTCCCGCAATGGCAGCGATGATGGTAAGAGGAGGGATAATCTGCAAATAGGAAAGAGAACTCTTCCTGAAGATGAGATGAGTGCCAATAGCAATCAAGACAACTGGCCACAGTCTGAAAAGCTCATGCCATACGCCCCAGGGCAGAATGCGAAAGTTATTAGCCAGGAGCATAAGACCCAGCAGAATAATAATTAAGCCCTTGAAGACGTTTCTTCTACTCATTTTCTTTCTTCCTCTTCCTTGTTCCTCCGAAAACTACCTGCCATGACTCCCAGGTTTGCAGCCATGTCTTTTATTTTACCTAATAGGGCGTCTCTGTTTTGGTAATTCACTTCTAGCAGTCTAACATCCCTTCGGCTTCTTATTTCATCTATGTAGCCAGTGCTACCTTTTTTTATTGTTGCTATCACACGACCGGTATTCAGTGCCTGGATAACTAGCTCCCTGAACTTCTTGGAAAATAGTTCCATCTTCCCAATTTCATCTATGATAATTAGCCCTTTCTTCAGTATGGCTTTTCGTATGGATTCTACGCCAAACTTCTCAAAACTCTCAACATCAACGCCGTACTTTCCCACCCGGTGAGGGCCCCCTATGTTTACACTGGCTAGGATAGATCTATTTCCATCAAGTGTGGTTAGTGAAAAACCTGTCCTTTCTTTTCCTTTCCTTATCTCCTCTGTGTAAAAGCCATCTTTTGAAAGAGGTACCGAATCTACGAGCCTTTTTATGAGTGTGGTCTTGCCGACTCCAGGTCTACC
>JAUWAK010000046.1 GCA_030602105.1 Candidatus Aerophobota bacterium
GAAGATGAGGTTTCCAACAAACCTGAGTACATCTATAAGTACAGATTTGCTTATGGATACCATCCTTTTCATGCTTTTTCCATGGTTACTTGCGGGACTATCGCCTTGAAACACACATCGGCCGTATTTATGCCTGGAGCAGGCAAACCTGGATACGCCAGGGGGATGGGATGTATCCCTACAAATACATTTGAAGATGCTCTGAGAGCTACTGAAAAATTTGTTGGTAAAAATCCAAAAATCTTAGTGTTACCAGAATGCTTTGTAAAGCCAGGATTTCATCTATTTAGGAAATAATTGAATGAAAAGGAGGTGAGGATTCCTGAGAAAACTGAAAAATTTCTAGGTAAAGGGGGTGATAAAGAGATAAAGTCAAATCAGAAAGTCTATTTTCAAGCAAATAAGGAGGGTTTAAAATGAAAAAACTGAAGGTGGTAGTCTTAATGGTAAGTGCGGCGGCCTTGGTTTTGTCAATCTCTCCCGTCTATGCGAAGAATCCTGTTAAGCTCATCCTCTGGCATCAGGAACAGCCTCCACAGAGAGTGAAACGGTATCAGGAAATACTGGACGGATTTATGGCAAAGCATCCCGATATCAATATAGTCCAGCAGGTGCAGACGTGGGGGGAGGCTTATACCAAGACCATGGGGGCGATTCAAGCCAGAAAAGCTCCGGATATGCAGTTCACTGTACCCGATTTTACTGCCAACATTAAGAGAAGCGGGGTAGTTCAGCCCATGGATGAGTTTGTTCAACTGTTGCAAGGAAAATACCATATATATGAGTCTGCCCTAGCACCTTATTACTATGAAGGACACTACTGGGCTGTTCCACTATATGGAATGAATCATCTCTTATACTATAGGAAAAGTGTGTTCGAAGAAGGGGGTCTGGATCCCAAAAATCCGCCGGCGACTTGGGGGGAGCTACTGCAAACTATTGAACGGTTTGTCGAAGGTGGAGTAGTACCCCATGGCATGGGAGTTCCCGTTTCCAAAACACTGGCTGGTGACCAGTTTATCTACAGCTTAATGGTTACTAACAAGGCTGAGCATCTGTTCGGTGAGAAAAAGGACGAAATTGTGTTTGATAACCCCAGAACGATAGGGACCTATGAATTCTGGAAAAAACTGTATGATACCTCCCCTCCGGGGAGTCTTGCCTGGCAGTGGGTGGAGCCGCAATTGGGTCTCATAGGTAAGAAAACTCTGTTCGGTATCATACTGGGAGGGTTCCTTGGTCACTGGGATACCCAGGCTGAAGCTTTACCCGAGGATCTGGCAGCAGGTTTTGTTCCCAGACCAGAAGACGGTCAATCGGGGACCGTCTACTATTCAAATGGAGTAATGCTTTACACAAAAGACAAAGCAAAACAGGAAGCGATTAAAACTTTCCTGGAGTATCTGTTTCAGCCGGAGGTAATGGGCTACTTCTTGAATGCGCAGCCAGGATTGTTTTTGCCTATAAGCAAGGAAGCATCAGAAGCAGATAGTTTCTGGGGTGACCCTAGGGTGCAGAGGTACGCAGATATAGTAAAACTGGAGATTGAGCAGTCAAAGTACGGAAAACTCTATGGCTTCACCCGGGACGAGGTTAACCCCAACATTGGTAGAATAGCCGGACAATATCTTTTAGCTCAGACGGCACAGAAAATGGCTATTGAAGGGCTATCTGCAGAAGAGGCTGTTAAGTGGGGAGCTGACAAGATGAGAGAGGCTATACGGTAACGTTCAGGTGCATTTTCCCGAGACAGGGTATAAAGACCCTGCCTCGGGACTTAAATCCTAAAAAGATAAAGAAAAAATGATAGAGAAGATAAAAAGAAAGGTTCTGGAAGATCCTCTTTTCGGGTACTTTCTCATTATCCCTATATTGGTCTGGATTTCTGTGACTCTTTTCTACCCACTGCTGAGAGCTATATATACGAGTTTTCTAAACATAGAATTCTTAGGGGAGACGGGTAGATTCATAGGATGGGACAACTATGCGCGACTACTTGGAGATAAAGAGTTTCGCCTTTCTTTTGTCCGTACCCTGGTCTGGAGTGGGGCGAATGTTTTACTACAAATAATTTTAGCTTTCTTTGCTGCCCTGGTTCTGGATCTAGAATTCAAAGGTCAAAAATTTATTAGAAACTGGATACTTCTACCCTGGGTTATACCGGTAGTAGTATTAGCTATGATATTCAGATGGATGCTTGATCCTACCCTGGGAGTGGTAAACTATGTTTTGCAAAATACAAACGCAATCTCTTCGCCTGTTCCCTTTCTGGGATCCGTCGACTGGGTAATGATCACAGCCATTTTTGTTAATAGCTGGCGATGGTTTCCTTTCTACGCAGTAATGATCCTGGCAAGCCTGCAGATAATTCCTCCCCAGCTATATGAAGCAGCCAAGATTGACGGAGCCTCACCCTTTCAACAGTTTTGCTATATTACATTACCCCACATAATGCCAGTTCTGGTACCGGTTATACTCATCTGTTCCCTTTGGGCTGTTAATGTGTTCGACATGATCTGGCTGTTAACCAGAGGGGGACCTGGCAATGCGACCCAGACCTTTCCCATTTTCATATATCAGAAAGGATTTCAGGAATACCGGCTCAGTCAGGCTGCTACAGCAGCCGTATTTATGTTTATCTTCTTGTTGGTATACGGAACGATATACTTAGGAACCGTAACGTTGGAAGAAAAATGAACAGTGCTAAGAAATTCTTTCAGAATCTTGCAAAATACTTGGCAGTCGCGCTCTTAGTATTCATTATCGTTTCACCAATATACTGGATTCTGGTATGTTCTTTTAAACCAACGCGTGAGCTTATCAGAGTCACACCCACCTTCGTTCCTCACACTGTAACCTTATTCCATTATGTGGGCCTTTTGAAAGAAACTGGTTTTATGACGTACTTCCTAAATAGCATCTACGTCGCCACGGGGAGTGCGGTACTCGTCGTTATCCTGACTTCACTTGCCGGATATAGCGTTTACAGGTGCAGATATCTGGGCAGACGTTTTTTCTTCAACATCCTACTGGCAATCTATATTTTTCCCAGAGTACTTCTGCTATTATTTCTATACCCTATGTTTGCAAGACTAAATCTGGTGGATAACCTGCTAAGTCTCGTTATCACCTACGTGGGTATCACTGCTCCTCTTAATGTTTGGCTTATGCGTGCTTTCTTTACTTCAGTTCCATTGGAACTCGAGGATGCGGCCCTGGTTGACGGGGCCAATAGGCTTCAAATCCTTTTTAAGATCTTCCTTCCCCTTGTTGCACCTGGAATTGCAGCTGTGGCAATTAACTCCTTTCTTATGTCTTACGGGGAATATTTATTCGCCTCGATTCTCATAGTTAGTGACCGATTTAAGACGTTACCGGTAGGTATGGCCCAGTTCTTGCAGCAGTACGAAATAAGCTGGGGATGGCTTGCCTCTGGAAGTGTTCTTATCATACTCCCACCAGTCATAGCCTTTGCCTTTGTGGGTAGATACTTTGTAAAGGGCCTCACCGCAGGGGCAATCAAGTAAGCAGGTAAGGATCTTAGACGCTCGCTGAGCTGATGGTGTCCGTTCTCCAAGTAGAGCCTCTGTTACAATTAAGACGGTAATTCTGATATGCCAGGCATAAAGGACGTCAGGCAAAGTTCTGGCAGGGGTGATAGGGGTCGGCGAGGCTGTCGCTCCCTTTTTACAAGAATATGACGCCGTTTAGAAGAGTAGGAGTGGGTATATCCAATGAGGCTTGAGGGAAAAGTTGCGCTAATCACCGGTGGAGGTAGAGGAATAGGCAAAAGCATAGCTCTCGCCTACGCTAAAGAAGGGGCCTATGTGGCGGTTTCGGCCAGAACTAAATCCCAAATCGAGACCGTAGCGAAGGAAATCCGGAAGTTGGGCCAGCGTGCGCTGGCAATAAAGGCCGACATAAGGAAAGAAGAAGACGTTAAAAAAATGGTGGGAACAGTAATACAGGAATTTGGAAAGATAGACATTCTGGTGAACAATGCCGGTGTCACCGAGAAGAAGCCTACTAAAGAGATTAAGGACCTTCCAGAAGAGGAATGGAACAGGATAATTCAGACAAACCTTACAGGAACATTCCTCTGCACGAAGTGGGTTTTACCCCATATGATTAATCGAAGGAGTGGGAACATAATAAACATAAGCTCTGCATTGGGTCAGAAGGGAAGGCCAGAAAAGGAAAACTCAGTTGCTTACGCTGTTTCGAAATTTGGTACAGAGGGATTCACCGAGTACCTTTCCAAAGAATCAAAGGAGTACAACATAAATGTGAATGCTCTTTATCCGGGAGTTCGAGTGGATACTGGATTTTTTAACCATCTGTCCCATGAACAAAGAGAAAAGCTTGCCAGGTCTGAGATAGTGACGGAGCCCGCGATTTTTCTTGCCTCCCAGAGACCAGCTGCTATGAGCGGTAAATCAATAAATGCTTCGAGACCGATTTGGAAGTAGTTACCAAATCAAAAGTAGCTCTTCGTAATCTGGCGGGGTTTTGAAAGATAAGGCGCTTGTGTGAAGGGTTGCCAAAGTCAGGTCAAAAGGTTGAAGATGTTTAAAGCGAGGGAGATCGTTGAAAATATGTCTGAACAAGAGCTAGTTGATCTAGTGAGAGACTTGATAAGAATTCCCAGTCATGCCGAGGCGAAAGGTCAAGAAAATAAGATAGCCCATTTTCTAGCCGACAAGCTCGAGAAGGAGGACGTAGATGTGAGACTGCAAGAAGTGGAAGATGATAGATTTAATGTAATTGGGACCATCAAGGGAGCAGGTAAAGGGCGCAGTTTAATACTCAATGGGCACCTGGACACCGTCCCCCCTTCTCCCCACATAATAGATCCATATCACCCGAGGGTCAGGGACGGTAAGTTGTACGGCAAAGGGGCAGCTGATATGAAAGGAGCCATTGGGGCCATGGCGTATTCATTAATAGTTATGAAGAGGTCAGACATTGCCCTGGATGGAGACCTGACATTTACAGGGGTAATAGGAGAGGAATCACCAGGCCATGGTGGAACCGGGTACCTGGTAGAGTATGGCCCTAAGGCTGATATGGCAATTGTTGGTGAGCCGACAGACCTTAAGATTGTCGTGGCCCATAAAGGTGTGGATCGAATAAAGATAAGTATAAAGGGGAAGGCTGCTCACTCAAGTACTCCCCAGAGGGGAGTAAATGCAATAAGTAAGACTGCGAAGTTTATCCGGGTCGTAGAAGAAGATTTGATCCCGGAGCTAAGCAAGCGCAAGCATAATTTGCTTGGTAGCCCCACCATAAGCATAGGGTTAATCAAGGGAGGGATGAATCCCAACACTGTTCCGGACAATTGTGTAGTTCAAATCGATAGGCGCTGGATCCCTGGTGAATCTCCTTCCACTATTATGAGAGAGTTTGAGGATATTTTGAACCATCTTAAGGGAAGCGACCCAGAGTTCAAGGCAGAGCTGGAAAGGATGGAATATTTGAAGGAAATCCCTCACGGCCCACTGGAAATCCCAGAGGACCATCATATTGTGAGGGCATTGAAGAAATCGTTACGCAAGATGGGTTTGTCCCCGGAAATTTCTGGAATTAGTGGTTGGACGGATGCTGCTTTGCTCAGCAGTCAGGCAAAGATACCCACAGTAGTATTCGGTCCGGGAAACCTTGCTCAAGCCCATAGTGATGTAGAATTTATCAGCATCGATAGCTTACTAACCGCTACCAAGATCTATATATTGACAGCACTGGAAGTGTGCACCCGTAATTCAGCAACAGAAGGGAAGTAGATAGTGAATGTAAGGGATGCAAGCTTTGAAGGAATTATACCGGCCATTATTACCCCGTTTACGAGCAGGGGGGAAGTGGATGAAGAAGCTTTTCGGGAGAACATTGAATTCTTGATTGAAAGCGGTGTACACGGAATAGCTGTGGCCGGAAGTGCGGGAGAATTCTTTTCTCTGGCCACCGAGGAGAGGAGGAGACTTTTTGAGATCGCTGCTAGTCAGGCGAAAGATAGAATCATAGTTTTGGCAGGAACAGGGGCAATAACTACCAGGGAGGCGGTTGAGCTTACTGAATCTGCCTGCGATCTGGGTGTGGATGCAGCTTTAGTAGTCACCCCTTTCTACATTCAACCAGATACAGAGGGCATAATTTCACACTACCAAGCAATTTCACGTGCGGTAGATATCCCTATATGTCTGTACAACCTTCCCTCTCGGACCAATGTCAACCTGACTCCAGCCGTCGTGGATAGACTCGCTGATATAGACAATGTGGTAGCAATCAAAGAGAGCAGTAACGACCTGATTCAGATGTCAGAGATAATCAGATTGGCGGGAGATAGGATAAAGCTCATGGTCGGGAACGACCCTTTGCTCTTTCCTGCTCTTATGATGGGAGCGGTAGGTTGCATTTCTCCTTCTCCTAACATAATGGGTAAGATGGTTGTTGATATGTATCACTATAGCAAAAGTGGGGAAGCAGAGAAAGCCAGGGAGATTCAGTATAAGATTTGTCTATTAAGAACCATTTACGGATTAGGGACATTTCCCACAGCCATAAAGGAAGCGGTTAATCTGTTAGGTAGACCAGGGGGTTTTCCGCGAAAACCTGCTCTACCCCTAGGGGAAAAAGAGAGGGAAAAGGTCAGAAGAGTCTTAACCGAGCTTCATTTGATGGAGTCTCGGGATTGATGCAGGTATAAGCCATGCGTTGATGATGAAGGGAGAAACTAGATGCTACTTATGACACCTGGACCTGTAGCAGTGGACGAGAGGGTTATAAGAGCCATGAATAGGCCGGCCATTGCCCATTATCATCCTGAGTACTTTGAAGTCTTCAATGAAACTACGGAGATGCTTAAATCGATCTTTGGCACCTCTGGTGATGTTATCATTCTTCCAGGATCGGGCAGAGTGGGAATGGAAGCCTCCATTGTAAGTATAGCTGACCCCGGTGACAGAATTCTCTGCATTGTCTCGGGGACTTTTGGAAGATGGTTTGTCCAGATCGCTGAGAGAGCCAAGTGTGAAGTGAAAATCCTGGAAGGAAAATGGGGAGGAGCAATAAACCCAGAAGAAGTGGAGAAGATATTGAAGGAAGAGGAGTTTAAAGCTGTTACTGTGGTGCACTCCGAAACCTCAACCGGTGCCCGTAACCCGATAGAGACCATAGGAAGAATCTGTAAGGGCCACGATGTGTTATGCATTGTGGATGCTATATCGTCCGTGGGCTGCATGCACCTAGATATGGGGAAGATGAATATCGATCTTTGTGTCAGTGCCTCTCAGAAAGGGATCGGCGGTATAGTCGGCCTTGCTCTGGTGGGCGTTAGCGAGAGAGCCTATAAAGTCATGGAAGAGAAGAAAGAGATTTGTCAGAGTTTCGCTTTGGATCTAAGGAGATGGCGGGACCAATTCTTTGGCCATGACTATCCCAGACCGTATCCAGTAATTCCCTCCACCCACCTGGTATATGCTCTTGATGAGGCGTGTAAGTTGATCGTGGAGGAGGGTTTAGAAAACAGACTGTCTCGTTGCTGCAAGGCAGCCCAGGCTGTGAGAAAAGCGATAAGAGCGCTAGGACTGGAGCTTTTTCCTGAGGAAGAGATTGCCTCCGACTCACTTACAGCGGTGAAGCCGCCAGAGGGTATTTCTGAGTCTGATATCGTTCGCACGATGAGAGAGAAATACGATGTGATGGTGGGTGGGAGTGTGTTTGAATTAAAGGGGAAGCTCTTCAGGATCTCTCATATGGGAGTCCAGGCGAGTATGAATTACTTGATTCCCACCTTAGCGGCCCTAGAGAGGACATTAGTAGATTTAGGATATAAGGTTGAATTTGGCAGAGGTGTAGGGACACTGATTGAAGGGATATAGGTGCCCTGAATCCAAAGGGATCTGGTAGGAGATACAAGATTGAAGACGACAGAAATGCGAGGACCGAAAACCCGTTCGTTAACCGAGAAAATCTTGAACTATAGCCATAATAGGGACGGAGAGTAGAGAATGGAATACACAAGAGCTGTAAAGATTCTCAAAGTAAAGATAGGACTTATCTCTAATAAGGAAGAACTCATAGAATTCAAGGAAGGACCGTATCTACCATCTTGCGTCTCTTGGGCGGGCTTAGGAGTTTCCCCGGGATGCCTCCTTTAGGATGTCATTGTCCTCACGAAAGATCTACTACTAGTCTCTTGAGCCGGGTATTCTCCTTCTTAGAGCTCTTCAGAGTCGCTTAACCTGTTCAATCCTCATGCCACCGTATTCTCTTCGCCAGCGGTAATAGGTCTGTTCTGTTACCTCTATTTTCCTGGCAGCTTCACCTACCGTCGCTCCTTGGCTGAGCAGGACTTCTGCCTCCCTCAACTT
>JAUWAK010000121.1 GCA_030602105.1 Candidatus Aerophobota bacterium
GGGATACACTGTGGATTGCTCAATGGAGTATAGGGTGAAAGAATCAGGCATCCTGGCGGCCTTTCCCTTTCCGGTAGGATTCCAGTTAAGAAGGGTAAATCTTGGGCGAGCGAACTTATAGGAGGGAGCTGCCTCTTTGGCAAACAGAGTTTTGAGAACTACTCCGCCCGCTCCGGCATCTGCTGCCTTCTTGCAGCAGATAGGATCATGGGTAGGTGTAGCTGAGGCTGCCAAAATAGGGTTTTTTAGCTTGAAACCACAATAATCTACTGATAAATCAACCTCTTGCGACATTTTTGCCTCCGTCTGGTCTTTATTGAATAAGCCGGTAGAACGATATCTTTTGTCTTTTGATCTTCACCCCCTTTCCCTCAGTTGACCGATTTTTCAGGCATTCCTGGGATGGATTTGGAAGACTGTATACCAAATTACACAATGAAGATTCCTTTGTCAAATTTCCTGGAATCCAACTCCCATCTTTAGTCCATCACCATTCCGCCGTTCACATCCAGAATCTCCCCCGTAATGTAGCCAGCATCCTCTGAAACCAGGAATAGTACAGCCCTTGCTACATCCTCACATAAGCCCATCTTCCCTAAAGGCAGACTCTTGAGAATGGATGACACGCCCTCTTTGGGGAAAAATCTGGTCATATCAGTGTCTATAAGTCCGGGTGCTACAGCGTTAACGGTAATACCATGAGGAGCTAGTTCTCTGGCCAAGGACTTAGTAAAACAGATAACTCCAGCCTTAGAGGCCGAATAATTGGCCCCAACCAAGAGTCCTCCCGTTTTTCCAGCAGCTGAGGCCATATTGACAACTCTTCCCCATCCTTTTCCTTTCATGAGTTTTATCACCGCCTTTGAACACAAGAAAGTACCCTTGAGATTCACTGCCATTACCCTATCCCAGTCCTCCTCCGTCATGTCTTCCACTTTTCCCATCCAGCAGATGCCCGCATTATTAACAAGAATATCTACTCCCCCGAAATCTTTGGCGGCGACCCTCATAAGTGTATCTACCTGACTCCGAGAGGTGACGTCCACGCCTAGAGCTAAAGCCTCCGAGCCGATCTTCTTAATCTCGCGCGCGACCTTCCCGGCAGATTCAGCATCTATGTCGCTCACCACTAGAGAACAACCCTCCCTGGCTAAGGTAAGACAGATGCTCCTTCCCAAGCCTCGTCCACCTCCGGTGACCACAGCTATTTTGTCTTCCAATCTCATTGGCTCTCTCCCTTCGCATGGAAGCTACTGACTTATCTGGGGATCTGGCTGTATGTTGCGTTTCTCAGCCCAGGGGGCATCCCTCCAGGCTCCTCATGAAGGATGGATCAAAACTTTCATCGCCCTTCCTTCATTCAACAACCTGAGACCTCTTTCTATCTCGTCTAGTTCCATTTTTTCCGTGATTATTGAAGAGAAACGATTTGAATCTTTCAAAATAATATCCAACACTTTCTCGAAGTCAGGATAACGGTACACCCGCGAACCGGTTATAGTTAATTCACGAAAGCACACCTCTTTCAAATCCACGGGGCTGGGTTCCTTGTATAAGCCCACCACAACGATGCTACCACCAATTCTCGAGATACGAGTAAACTGAGATGCAGCTGCTGGAACTCCCACTGCATCAAAAACCACATCGGCTCCCCGGCCCCGGGTTAGATCCCTTACTCTGTCTTCCAGTTCATCCCTGGCCGGAACCACAACCTCAAAGCCCAGGTTCCGAGCAAAATTCGCCCGGTAAGGGCTAATTTCCGAGATGATTATTGGCAGAGCCCCGCCTATCCTGACCAGCTCAGCAATCAGTAGGCCAATGGGCCCCCCACCCAAAATGACTACCGAATCGCCCACTTTCATGCCTGATCTTTGGACAGTACGAAGCGCTACTGCTGTGGGTTCTGTAAGGGATGCCAGCTCCAGAGAAATATTAGAGGGAAGGCGATAGACATTCCTTGCCTTGACTTTGACAAATTCAGCGAAGGAGCCGGGAGCATCAACGCCCACTATGGCAAAGTTCTCACACACGTTGTACATCCCCGTCCGGCAGGCGTAGCACCTCTCACAGGGAAGCAGGGGTTCTGCAACTACCGCGTCACCCTCTCTCAGACCCCACCGATTTTCTTCGGGAACCTCGACAATCTCCCCTGAAAACTCATGACCGGGAATGAGAGGAGGCCTCGCTCGGGAAAGTTTTCCCGCACAAACAGCCAAATCTGTCCCGCAGATGCCAGCCCACTTCACCCTGATAATGGCTTCTCCTGGCCCTGCAGACGGTTTTTCCACCTCCTTGACCACAAGCTTATCCTTTCCCAGCCATACTGCTGCCCTCATTCTACGATCTCCCCCGAAATTTATTCTCCATCTCACATAGCCAGCCAACCTCCATCAACGAAGATCATCTGGCCGGTGATGTAATCCGAGGCATCAGAAGAAAGAAATACCACTGCCCCTGCGAGATCCTCGGCCGTGCCAAATCTTCCCAGAGGTATCTTCTTTAAGGCCCTCTCAGTCCAGGCTTTGTCAGCAAAAAGAGGAGCTGTCTGCTGGGTTTCGTAATAGCCTGGGCCAATAGCATTGACATTAATGTTGTATTTGGCCCATTCCACGGCCAGAGCCTTGGTAAGCTGCAATATCCCCCCTCTGCTGGCCACGTAGGCAATTCTGCCGGGAATACCTATTTTGGAGGTTAAGGAACCGATGTTAATGATCTTTCCTTTTTTCTGCTGGATCATCACCCTGGCTACCGCCTGGGCGCAGAAGAAAGAACCTTTGAGAATGGTGTTTATGACGGGATCCCAGTCTTCTTCTCCCAGCTCCAGGGCCTCTCTTCTCACAATGGTTCCCGCAGTATTAACTAAAATGTCGATCCTCCCCATCTCATCTTTGGCGAGCTGCACCATTCTCCGGATATCTTCTACATTGCTCACATCACACTCTATGGCCAAAGATTTCCTTCCCAGCGCTCTGATTTCATTGGCCACCTTTTCCAGGGCAGGTAGAGTTCGACTGGTCACCACTACATCTGCTCCTGCTTCGGCCAGAGCCAAAGCCATTCCCCGACCCAGACCTCGAGATCCACCAGTAACTGTCGCTACTTTTCTCTCAAGATTCATCTTTGAGACATTCACCCTACTCCTCCATGACATGCCCGCCTGACGTTTTTCATAAGCGGGTGCGATCACGAAATCCCTCTTGTCTGCTTCCTTTAAACCAGGAGAAGGCGGCCAGCTAATAGGCTGCCCTGTACAAGCTGATCATGTCCTCTAATTCTGCCGCTCGGGGATTGACCAGGATATTACCGCTAGTCATAGCCTCTTTGGCCATATCTTCTATCCCCTCCTCTTTGACTCCCACCGCTCTTAGGCTCTTGGGAATACCGACATCATCAGAGAGTTTCCTTATCGCCTCAGGGGCCTTGTAAGCCGCCTCCATCTCCGTCATACCATAAATATCCTCACCCAGGGCTTCAGCAATATAGGAGAACTTGTTGGGATCCC
>JAUWAK010000129.1 GCA_030602105.1 Candidatus Aerophobota bacterium
AGAGGCTTCCTACATACTGCCCGGTGGGGTCCTTACCCAGCAAGACTAAACCGGCAGCATAAAAACTGTAAGAGTAGGCAGCGGCTGTCCCCACGCCAATGAGCGAATCCATATTAGGGGATCCTTTAAGGAGGTTGGGAAAACCGACGCGGTAAAAGTCTCGGCCGACAATGATGACCGGGACCGAGAAGATCATCTGAAAAAGTGCAAAGCGGACAGGGAAATGCTCCGGACTTAATGATCCCGGCAAGAGGCTCTTGCTTACTATCTCTACCATGGCCACATACATAATAGGCAAGGCAAATATGGCCGCCCAGATAAACTTTCTTTTCAGTGTCCTAATTTCCTTTTCCCTAGCTTCTTTCTCTACATCCGCAGCGTCTTCCCCGGCCTCTATAAGCTGCGGCTTGTAGCCAGCAGCCAAGATAGCTTTCATTATCTGTCTGGTGCTTAGCTTACTTTCATCATAAGAAACCCTGGCGGAGGAATTAGAATAGTTAGTTTCTACTTCCTTCACTCCATCAAGTCTTTCCACCGCCTTCTTAACCACGCCGGCGCAGTGGTCCGAGGCCATACCCATAACCTTGAATTCTACGCTCCTCTCTCCAGACGATTTGATAACCTCATACCCGGTATCTTCAATGACCCTTTCTACATCTTCTACCTCAACCAGAGCGGGATCGTAACTCACCGCAGCTGTTTGAGAGGCAAAGTTCACCGCCGCCTTCATGACACCTTTCTTCTTGTTGAGATTCTTTTCAATCGTTTGGGCGCAGGAAGCACAAGTCATTCCCTCGATCTTTAGAGTTAGCCTCTCGCTCTTCCGGATGACATCGTAACCGACTTCTCTTACCGCCTCAGTCAAATCCTTATTACTGATTATGTTGGGATCGAATTCCACATAAGCTTTCTCCAGGGTAAAGTTGACATTGGCCGAGTGAACGCCTTTCTTTTTCTTCAGGTTTTTCTCAATAGTCTGGGCACAAGAGACACAGCTCATACCCTTGATCGGCAAATCAACTTTTTCACTGGTCATTCTAAAACCTCCTTTCATCGAATTAAAGAACCTTCTTAATTCGCGCGCTTATTTCCAACCAGAATTTGTTTTTCTCCTGTCCGTATGATTTTCAGTTTATCTTGGAAGATGATCCAGCAACTTCTTCTCTTCAAAAAATCTAGAAGTTGCTAGCTAGATCACTTATCTAACCGCAGCAGCCACCCTTTCTCTCCTCCATCTTCATGTATTTTGTGGGATTCTTCTCAAACTTCTCCTTGCAGCTTGTCGAACAAAAGTAATGAACCCTACCCATGTGCTCCGAAGTCGCCGCAGCCGTTTTCTCAGTAACCTTCATCCCGCATACCGGATCTTTTGCCTTGCCAAACATTTATCTCACCTCTTTTCTCTTAATAGGTCCAAATCCCAAGGTGCTTTCAGAAAATCATCTAATGAATCCATAGATCGTCTCCATTAATTCCCCAATCATGGGACCACCTCCGTCGGATTTGATGGCATCAGTTACACAACTTTCAATATGGCGCTTCATAATCCGGAGACCTACCTGATCTAAGGCCCTCTGAGCTGCAGTAACCTGATTGATGATGTCAATGCAGTACCTTTCCTTTTCTATCATCTTCTGAATTCCCCTGATCTGTCCCTCAATTTTTTTCAAGCGGGGTAGAGCCTCTTTTTTTACATCCTCGTTAATCATAGGACCGTTCCTCCTTGGATCTCTCTTTGACCTTACCAAACCCCTGCCTTACCTCCATTTTCAGCGAGAGTTTGGCTTTCCATCTCAATTCTTTGGGGTATTCCCAGTGGCTTGGCCCAAAGGGTGCTCAGATCCTGATTCTACTGAAGCAGCCAGGTGAAGCACTTCTTCTGGCTTAAGTCCATTCAAAGAGAAGGGAGAGAGTCTCTCTCCCTTCTCTTTAGTTCAAGGCGTTACTCTGAGTAGATAGAATGTATCCAGCCGCTAAGCCGGCCAACCTCTAGTTTATCCACCAGGGAGCCATCCTTGGTCACTATCTCAACCAAGTAGTCCCCGTGTTCCTCTATTTCTACCTCTCCAATGATAAGATTGGGATTTCTGGTCTGGTTAAGGTAGTTCTCAACGATGGAAACAGCATCCTCCTGGGTGAGAGCTTCTCTGGTTTGTGATTCTTTGCTCTCGGGAGAGCCTGGGTATTGGCGATAACCATACTTACTCATCATCTCGTCGCACTCATCAGGGAAATCCCCGCCATGTCCCATCATGTTGTATCCCATCATGCCACGGCCCATCATCCCATATCCCATCATTCCCGGTCCCATCATGCCTCCTCCGCCTGTATGAGCTCCGACCAGGCCCGGGACAAGCATGAGTCCTCCTATGAGAATGCTTCCTGCCAGGATCGCTACTACGAGCCAAACTTTTCTCATTCTGTGTACCTCCTAACTAATTTGTAGTTTTCTTGTCCTGCGCTGTATACTCTGCATACTTCCACCATCAAACGCATCTGTTTCTCAATGGCACGTTTTGGGTTGTCCATCACTTGCTTCGGCCAGCGTTGTAATCAACCCCTTTTTCTTCCCTCCTACGAACCTTCCAGGATCATCTTGGAAGGTCTGTCTGCAGGCGCTACCGTGAAAATAGAAGGTTCTCCCCTGCAGATTGAACCTGTACGGGGTACTCTTTTTGACTTTCAGCCGACAAACCGGATCTCTCGTTCTTCCAAACATGATTCTTCTCCTTGTTCTCACCCTTACATGGAGGTAGCGTCCTTAACTCCCCAGCGTGCTTCTGGCCGAATGGCCTGTTCGGATAGGAATGAACGCAGGAACTAGATGCTTATATCTCTGGTACTCTTCACCAAACCGCCCTGCTAGCTCGCTGCCCTCTTTTTTTGCCAAATGAAGGTAGGAACCTAATAGAATGGGGAACATCACAAGCGTCAAGAGGGTAGGCCAGTGAATAAGCATCCCGGTTGTAATCAGGATGAATCCCAGGTATTGAGGGTGTCGGATGATTCTATAGATCCCATCGGTTGCAAGCTTATCGCCCGCTCTGTGTATCTTCCACCACCCAAGCGCCACCAAGCTCATTCCGGTGAGCATTACCAAGCTCCCGATCCCCATCTCCAGCATAGCTCCCTTGTCTCCTAAGCCAAAAAGAGTCGCCCATAGATGCCCCTTGAAATGGATAAAGGGAATCTTTATACCAAAAAAAGAAGAGAGGATGTAGATAGTTAGCGGAAAACCGTACATTTCCGTGTACAAGGCCACAACAAAGGCTTCAAATACCCCCAACGCATGCCACTCCCTCTTTTTTCGAGGGAAAAAGAAACCC
>JAUWAK010000067.1 GCA_030602105.1 Candidatus Aerophobota bacterium
TTCAGTAAACATGGTCGAATTAGGGCAATTATAGTCCAGGAAGGGGATTATGTGAAAGAGGGACAGATTCTGGCTACATTGGAGGATGACCAGGAAAAACTCTCCTTGTTGCAGGCAGAAAATTTCCTGAAGGAAGCTGAATCCGAATTGGAATCAGCCGAACTCAGCTCTCCCAAAAATGTGGTTGAGAAAAAAGAAAGACAGCTACGGGAAAGGAAGCTTCAACTTGAGCTGAGAAGAAAGGATTTGGAAGATACACTTTTGAAGGCTTCTTTTTCGGGTAGGATATCCAAAATCCACGTAGAAAAAGGCGAAATAATCTCGGGAGAAGCAGTTTCCGCCTCTCAAAAGATTTTGCGATTAATTGATACCTCGAGGCTCTTTGCCGAGGTGGCTGTAGACGAAGTTGACATTCGCCAGCTCAGATCTGGGCAAAGGACTGAGGTGACGATTGATGCCTATCCGGATGAGATTTTTTCTGGAAAGGTTGTCTATATTGCTCCGGAGACGACCAGTTCCCAAGGGTTGGTGGTGGTAGAAGTCAAAATCGAACTTGAAAAAGCTGACCCCAGGCTCAAGCCAGGATTCACTGCCAGTGCGGACATCATCGTGGAAGAGGCCAGGAATGCCCTCTTTCTTCCGGTGGAGGCGGTCAATGAGACTGAGGGAGGCAATTTCGTAATGATATCTAAAGAAGGCAGTCCCACTATGCGCAAGGTAACTCTGGGGATCTCAGATGGAACCAATGTCGAGATCAAAAGGGGTCTGGAGGAGGGAGAGACGGTCTTATCTTCCGGGCTAAGCAGGATGATCGAATTCCGAAGAATGCAGCGTGAGACCGGACAAAGACGACCGCGAATGAGATTTCCCCTTCCCGGATCGCCGCCACATTAATGGTGATTTTGGAGCGAAGTAAGAGTAGACTATGATTCAGGCAATCAATATCAAGAAAATCTACAAGATTGAGAAGGTAAATATAGCGGCTCTAAATGGAATAAGCCTTGAGATCGAGGAGGAAGAATTTGTCTCCATCACTGGGCCTTCTGGATCCGGCAAGTCGACTCTAATGCATATCATTGGCTGTCTGGATAGGCCCACCTCAGGTAGACTTCTCCTGGATCATGGGGAGATGGGAAAGTTAAAAGATAATGCCCTGGCGGAGATCCGAAACAAGAAAATCGGTTTTGTCTTTCAGCAGTTTAATCTTCTTTCTCGCTCCACCTCCCTCAGAAACGTTGAGCTTCCCTTGATTTACGCCGGGGTAGATCGGAGGGAAAGAGCGGAAAGGGCCAGGATAGCTTTAGAGAGGGTAGAAATGGCTCACCGGCTTTATCACCGGCCCAATGAGCTTTCGGGAGGCGAAAGACAGAGAATTGCCATAGCTAGAGCCCTGGTAACTAATCCTTCTCTTATTCTGGCAGATGAGCCTACGGGAAATCTTGACAGCAAAACGGGAGAGGGAATTTTGGGGCTTTTTCAAAAACTTCACCAAGAGGGACACACTCTGATTGTGGTAACACACGAGAAATACGTAAGTGCATATGCCCAAAGAATCATTCACCTAAAAGACGGACTCATTGAGCAAGATGAAAGACGAAATACAACCTAGCCCTTGTCTTTCGGAGGTCTGGAATACGCAGGGTCCAAAGCGAGAAAATGAAACTCACTGAAACCTTTAGGAGTGCTTTAGATGGATTAAATGCCAATCGGAGACGATCCTTCCTTTCTATGCTCGGAATCATTATTGGAATAGCGGCGGTGATTATCATTATTTCCATAACTCAGGGTTCCCAGAGAAGTATTTCGGAAAGGATTCAGGCTCTTGGAACTAACCTCATTAATGTAGGTCCGGGAAGAGGAGGTGGATTTGCTGGAATGAGGGCAAGGGCGCTCGGGAATCTTTTCACTCTGGAGGATGGAGAAAAGATTCTCAAAAAAGCCTCAGCGGTAAAACGGGTAGTACCCGTAATAAATACGAGGCTTTTGCTTCAGTATCAGGACAGAAATGTAGAAATTACGGTCAATGGCGTTAGTCCTGAGTATCAGGAGGTCTTGAATTTCTGGGTGGAGGAGGGAAGATTCATCGATTCTCGGGATCTCAGGAGCTATCGCACCGTCATTGTGCTCGGTGAGGGAGTGGCCAATGATCTTTTTGAAGACGTAGACCCTTTGGGGCAGAGTATCCTGGTAAATGGTCCCTCAAGTCGATATAAATTCCGTGTGATTGGAGTGATGCAGCCTAAAGGACGGGTTATGTTTTCTAACTTTGATGACCAGGCATTTATACCCATTACTACGGCCCAGAAGAGGCTCCTTCATACCAGATATGTGGAGAGCTTCTCTATCCAGGCTGAGAGTAGAGAGGCTAGCGATGAGGCCATTGAACAGATTGATGCCATCCTCTACCAGAAGTTTCAGGATGACACCAAATATAGGATTTTCAGTCAGGAAGAGCTCCTTTCCACCATGTCGAGTGTAATGCAGACCTTCACCATCATGTTGGTGGGCATCGCAGGAATTTCTCTTTTAGTGGGAGGAATCGGAATCATGAACACAATGCTGGTCTCAGTTACCGAACGGACCCGGGAGATTGGCACCAGGATGGCCGTGGGGGCTAAAAGGTCTGATATTCTCCTTCAGTTCCTCTGGGAATCTATGGTTCTATGTCTGGTGGGGGGAGTAATTGGAATAGTGGCTGGGTGGATCGGATCAACCATGATTGCCTCCTTAGCGGGGTGGGCTACCGTAGTCTCTTTTCCGGCAGTGGCTCTGGCCCTGGGATTTGCCACGGTAGTGGGTCTTTTCTTTGGCATTTATCCGGCCAACAAGGCTTCCAAACTCGACCCTGTGGAGGCTCTAAGATACGAATAAAGGTGCGGTTGAATTCACCTGGGCGGCCAGAGGCAAGAAATCCTGAGCATCTTTTCTGGTGATATTGGCAACACTTTTTGTTTCTTTTTCCTCCCCAGAGATGGTGTCCATAATTCAATTCTAAGAGAGAATCCTTATCTCTTTCTTCTTTGCGAATCGCATTTACTACAACCCTTCCTCCTTTTCCACAATTTCATGGCCGGGAACTGCTAGATCAACCATTTGTAAAGGCTCTTTCTCTGTTGATGAGATTTCTCTAAGTACTATTGCTTTCATTTCTTACTCTCTCCACAGAAAGAACTTCGAGACTTTCAGGGGTAACGCAGGATACAATGATAAGTTGGGGCCTCACGAATGCCAAACCAGACGAGCGAGATTAGTTGGCGCATCAAAGGAGTGCTTCCTTGAGAAAACGGCAAAAATCTGCTACAATTCAAGTTCCAAGAGAGGATAGCGTCGTATAGTTCTCCGTACAACAGGAGCGACAAAGAACGAGCTTGGAGGTACTACCCGTGGAGAGGTTAATTATCCAGGTAGAGTGTTACTCGAACTATAAATATGCCCAAAAGCCGATAGCATTTACTCTCCAGGGGAAGAAATATGAGATAAAGCGCATTCTCAAGCAGTGGCGGGAGGCAGCCGGGGACTTTTTTGTGGTTGAGACACCCGAGCAAAGGCAATATACCATATCCTATGCGGAGGAAAGTGACAGTTGGCATCTGGAGAAGATTAAGGAGTAAACGCGAGATGATGCATCCTGTTCTTCCTATGTCCATCCCTTCTTTTACTATTTCTCGGCTTCAAGTATGATTATTCAAGTGCAGGGGAAATACAAAGGAATAGACCTTGAACAAGAAGAGGCGCAATCTAGACCGGAGTATAGAACTCTGAGGAAAACAAAAGGCACCTATGTCCTACTTGTTTCTGTAAGAAGGAACACACCCGTTAAGGTGGGTGCTCTGGGCAAGATTGAATTCAGGAAGGGGACTTATGCCTATGTTGGCTCGGCTCAAAACGGGATTGAGAAAAGAGTTGCCAGGCACCTGAGGAGAGAAAAAAGAAAATTCTGGCATATTGACTACCTGCTAGCACAAGAGGCTGTCAGGATTGAAAAAGTCCTCTATAAGGAGACACCGAGGCAGGAAGAATGTAGAATAGCACAGACTCTTTCTAAACCTGGGAATCCCGTTAGAGGCTTTGGGTCTTCTGCCTGCTTCTGTTCGAGTCACCTTTTCAAAATAGAAGAGAGGTCCCTCTTTGAAATAATGGAAGGCTGGGGTAGCGACCCACTGACTAATTTTCGTAAGCCCTCGGGGGAATAGGCCTTTATGAGACTGGCCGGAATTGAAGAAAGACAGAGAAAGAAAGGGGGACGGGTCCTGGTCAAGAATTCAAAAGACAACGGGTAATCTAGACGAAAGATGAGGAGAATATGGTAGTCAAGAGGAAAGACTATAGGATAAAGAAGTTCAGAGGGTTTAGTTTTTTGCTTGGAGCTGTTGGTGAGCGAATGATGGTAGCGCTGATGGAGTTTCAGAAGGGTGACGAAGTTGGATCACATGAGCATCCAAACGAGCAAGTAGGATATTGTCTTTCAGGGAGATTTGAACTAAAGGTGAGTGACAAGGAATACGTTGTAGAGCCGGGCGACAGCTACTTAATCCCGGGGGATACTATACACTCCTGCCACTTCATCCAGGATTCCCAGATGGTGGAAGTTTTTTCACCACCTCGGAAGTAGCGGACGAGTTTATTTAAGGGAGGAAATGCCAGTTAACCACCAAGCTGCGTAGTTACGTTCTACAATAGATCATCCGGAACCATCCAAAAGGAGGAGACTATGATCCTTACAGGGCAAAGTAAATACAGTGAAAAGGAACTATTGGGCAAGGCTGCGAAGTACCTAGTTCCCATGCCAGGTTTTGTACCGATCATTATGACAGAGGCCAAGGGGTCTATCGTAAAGGACATCAATGGAAAAGAGTACGTTGATGGCATTTCTATATGTGGAGGGCCAACCGGGGTAGGGAACGCACATCCTCGGGTTGTAAAGGCAGTTGTAGAACAGGCTCAAGAATTGCTTGCTGCTACCCCCTGGTTTGTCAATATTCCAAAGATGGAACTGGCAGATAAGCTTTCAAGAATCCTACCCAGAGGACTCAGCAAGATTAACTTTTTCTGTGCTGGAGGAGAGGCGGTCGAGTTTGCTATCAGAACGGCCATTAGATCCTCCGGAAAAAAAGAGGTTATTGGCCTTTATACCGGCTTTCACGGAGTAACAATTGGCTGTCACAGCCTGGGAGGCTCTTGGAATAGAAAAGGGCTTCCCACGGTGCCCGGCTTCAGGCAAATCCCGCCTGCCTATTGTTACCGCTGTTCGTATGGTAAGCGGCATCCAGGATGTGACTTTGAATGTGCTAAAGCTCTAGAGAATATGATTGAATATGGGAGCTATGACGACGTTGCTGCTTTTGTCCTGGAGCCTATGCTTGGACAGGGTGGTCATACTATACCTCCGAAGCCGTACTTTCAAATCATCAGGGAGATATGTGATAGGTACGGAGTTCTTCTAATCTTTGATGAGATTCAGACTGGTTTTGGAAGAACAGGAAAGATGTGGGCAGCAGATTACTATGAGGTGAAGCCGGATATAATGGCCATTGGAAAAGCTATGGGAGGAGGTATACCCGTGAGCGCTACTGTTGTCCGAGAGGACATGCCTCTTCCTCCCGTAGGTGAAACCGAATGTGTCACTACTTTCGGTGGGTCTCCCATTTCCTGTGCTGCTGCCTCGGCCGTAGTGGATATTGTGGTAGAGGAGAATCTACCTCAAAAAGCCGGTGAAACAGGGGCCTTTGTGATGGAGCGATTACACCAGATAAAGGATAGACACCCCTTGATTGGAGATATCCGAGGTGCAGGACTCTTCATTGGAGTGGAGCTGGTTAAGGACAAGAAAACCAAGGAAAAAGCTACCGAGGAGGCAAATCGGGTTGTCCAGGAGTGCCTAAGAAGGGGAGTGATTCTTCTACTTTCATACAGTGGAAAGGGTAATGTAGTGAAGATAAAACCTCCCATGAATATTGGCCGAAACC
>JAUWAK010000116.1 GCA_030602105.1 Candidatus Aerophobota bacterium
AGCGCTCAAGATATTCTTACCTCATTACTCTTTGCCGCAGCACTTTGTCCAGGTAAGTCTGTGCTTCTCGCATCGCCCCATCAAAATGCTCTTCAATTATCCTATCAAAGAGTGGACCTATACATCTTTCGAGTTCAGACAGTCTATGAACCCTGAGAGAGTCTATATGGACACTCCCTGATTTGATGCTATCGGCATCGGCGAGGATCCAATGTGAGAACCTATGAAGGCGAAGCACAGCCAACACCGGTTGATAACCGTCCTTTTTGCGCTTTTTTAACCCCTCCACATCCTTCTGTTCAAAACTGATGCTGTTGGCTACTGTGGTTTTGACTTCGACGGCATATTTTTCTTTTCTCTCTTTTGCTGCATCAAAGTCAACTCCTTGCACCCCTCTTTCCTCTATGTGACGATAGCCCGCCGCTTGAAAGGCAATGGCCAGGAATTTCTGGCAAAGTTTACCAAACTCGCGTGACCCGTGCTTCTCATACAAGCTTCTTAGCCGCTCATAAGTTTCAGTCTTCACAGTCTACTCTTCCTTCACTCCGGGACCTTCCTCTGGAGTCCAGTCTGAGAAAACATATTTTTTCTTCGCTCCAGTAATTCTTGAAAAAGTGAGATCCTGTAGCTCCTTATCCATAGAGGATAGGATAACTATCCTGTCCTTGAGCACTTCATTCAGGATGTCGATGAGTTTTTCCTTGTGTCCAGAGCCCAAACTCTGGGAAGGGTCATCCAGCATGACGAAACCAAAAGACTCCTTTACTGCTCCAGATGTAGCCATCCCGAGAAAAATGGACAACGCCAGAGCATTGAGATCTCCCTGGCTGAGCACAGGAGTTAGATCCTCCCCATTTTGGTCTTTGAACTCATAGTGGTTACGAGCTGTCCTGGAATCAACCTTCACTGAGAATCTCATGTTCGTTACCGATGGATTGCCGGCTATTTGACGAAAATAGTTATCTATCAGCTTTTCTGCTGCCCCAATTTTTTGCCGCGCTTCTTCGTGGGATACCTCACCTACCGCCTCTTTTATCTTACCTATATCGTCAAGCAAAATAGCCAACTCGTCTTTGAGTTCCTCCATTTGACCATATTCAGGTGATGCTTCGATTTCTTCCACAATCCTCATTTTCTCTTCACCATTTAGTATGTCCACAATAGCCTCTATTTGATTCAGAAGATGGGCAATACCATCCAATATATCTTGTCTGGAGCTCACCACATCTTCTAGCTCCTTTAGTTCTTTTTCAATGCTACCTAACCTCTTATTGAGAAGAACGTAGGGATCGTCTCTCTCAGTAATCTCCCTAGCTAGAACCTTTGCAATTCTCCTGTTGACCTCGTTAGCTCTTTTCTTAGCGCTTTCAAGCCCTTCCTTGAGCCTATCATACTCTTGAGATGAACCTTCCAGCTCCTCCAATTGCGTCCTCAGATTATCTATTTCTTTTTGAAGCTTCCGCACCTCACCTCCGATTCTCTCCTCCCATTCTTCTTTCAGGTGCTCTGCCAAGTTAGCGGCCTTATTGCCGCAAAGAGGACAACGATCCTGGGCGCCTTTGACATCAGAACTCAGATACTCAAGCGCATCTCTCACTAAGGTCGCTCTGGCGTCTGTCTTTTCTAGCGTTTTCTTTTTCTTACCAATCTCCTCGAGTACTCCTTTGATCTTTTCATCCAGCACTTTACCCGTTCCTTTTTCCCTGATGAAATCCTGGAACTTTCGGCGGGCATGATACTCATTTTCTTTTTCTCGCCTATACGCCTCCCTCAATTCCGTGATTCTTGACCTATCCCTGAACAAATCTTGTTGCCTCATTACCTCAGGAATCTCTGAGCGAAATCTTTTTATCTCTCTCTCTAGGGCTCTCTCAAACTGCGATAGACCCTTCCATTCCTTTGGGACGCGTATCTCAGGCAAACCCAGGCCTATTTGATGAGCAAATTCAACAAGCCTATCTTTCGCCCCTTCAGCAATCTTCAGTGCCTCTCTTTGATTGAGTTGAGACTCCCCTAGTCCTTTCTGTTGTGCCTTGACTGCCCTTTCCTTCAAGTCAGTTTTTCTTGTTTGCAAAGCAACTTCTACCTCTTTAGCGAAACTGTCAAAGCTGGTACCGATTTCCCTTCGCTCTTTTTCCAGTCTCGCTGCTTCGATACCTGTCAGTATGTTTCTGTGGTCCGAAAGTCCTAACAGCCGGTCAATGGCATCATTTCTTTCCCTTGGCTCCTGAGTGAGAACGGCTCGGATTGCTTCCTGATGTTGATAGACTGTGGTCAGAAAGTCTCTGAAAGAAAGTTTGACGAGCTGCTGGAGTCTCGCCTTGGCTTCTTCTCCTTCTACCAGGCCTCCCTCAGGAAGGTTGATTCTTAGCTTCTCCTCTAAACCTCTTCGTCTTCCATGTGGGGCGAGGCTCCTAGAGATAACATAGCGCCGCCCCTCTTTGTCCTCAAGTTCTAGCATAACCGAGACATTGGGGGGCTTGGTATTCCGGTTAGGCAGCTCCCAGTTGATACGCTCACGAATTCCCGTTCCTTTTCCCATGCACTCATTTCCAAAAAGACACCACTCGATAGCATTCAGGGTGCTGCTTTTCCCCCGAGCGTTTTCCCCGAATAGAAGAACCATGGGGCTGTCAAAGCTGAACTCCTTGACTTCTGTATATGCTCGGAAACCTTTTATGGTCAATCTCCTGAGGCTAATCATTTCCCCGGTCCCACAGTTTCCTCTCAAGATCCCTTAATAGTCTGTTGAATTTCTGAGTTATGCCAGAGCTCCGTTTCACTAAGACGGACTTGACTCCATTCTGTCCCTCTTTTTCATAACCGCTCGCAATTTCCTCCCACAGTCTTCCTTTCCGGTTCAGCGCATCACGATCTCCCTCAATTCTCTTGGCCACCGCATCCCTATAGCTCATTTTGAACACTTACCTTTGCCCGCATTTCGAATCAGCCATTCCTTAATGCCTGGGTCTTCCCACAGAATCCCGCTCCTTTCCCAATAGTAAAAGGCCTCATCGTGTCCGCCAACGGTGCACCTGTCCGGGTAGAGGACCCTAGCCGCCAACACCTTCTATTTTCCTTTGGCACTTGTCTACTTCCAGTCGTATTGTAGTGCCCTTGTGGGCGCGAGGTGACCTTTCCGGTATGAGGAGCTGGAAAATGTGCTGAACTGCGGTGACTACTCTGAAAACCTCGCACTTCTTATAGTCGGCGAATTTGCATCCTGTACAAACGCATCCGTCATCAAGTACTTTCACGCGCCTTCTCCCTATGGCGTCCCGAAAACGCCTTCATCCGATCGAACAGTATGTCTCGCCCTCCTTCATATTTTTTCTGATGCGAACCAACCACCCGCTACAAATCCTACACAAACTCCTTTGAGGAGGGCCACCAGCCCGCTACTCTCAGCAGGCGTAGGCTACCCTGGTAACCATGACCGCAGAATTGCAAGGTCTTGGGTCTAGCCTGTATCACTTCCGAGGTGGTGAAAAAACTTCCACCATCTGGGAATCCTGGATGAAGTGGCAGGAGTGTATAGTATCCCCCGGGATTAAGTAGCTGTCGCTCGGCTCTACAACGTATTCCTTGTCACTCACCTTTAGTTCAAATCTCCCTGAAAGACAATATCCTACTTGCTCGTTTGGATGCTCATGTGATCCAACTTCGTCACCCTTCTGAAACTCC
>JAUWAK010000004.1 GCA_030602105.1 Candidatus Aerophobota bacterium
GAACACTCAGATAGGCAAAGCAGGACGATCTCGACAGTTGGGTAGACGTCCCCGGGTTCGAGGAGTAGCCAAGAATCCTGTAGATCATCCCCATGGGGGGGGTGAGGGTCGTAGCGGACCAGGAAGGCATCCGGTAACTCCCTGGGGAAAACCGACCCGGGGTAAGAAAACTCGAAAGATAAAAAAACGGTCAGACCGGTTTATAATTCAGAGAAGAAAGAAAAAATAAGTGGGGAGGCTAAGATGGGTCGCTCGCTCAAGAAGGGTCCCTATGTTGAAGAATCTTTGCTGAGAAAGATAAAAAGAATGGGAAGGGAGACGAAGAAACCCATCAAAACCTGGTCTCGTCGATCTATGGTTATTCCTGAGTTTGTGGGTTATACTTTTGCCATCCACAATGGCAAGGATTTCCAGAATGTCTTTGTTAGCGAGGACATGGTAGGTCATAAGTTGGGGGAATTTGCACCTACCCGCAAGTTCACTCGTCATGGAGCCCACAGCAAACGGACTATAACTCCGAAATAATGGAAGAACGGTTTGCCTGACCAGCATACCAGGCGGAGCTTGAGGGCACGCTTAAGGAGCGATGGATGGAAGTGAAGGCAAAAGTAAAGTACGTTCGACTGTCTCCCTCCAAGGTAAGAAGTGCGGTTGGGATCATAAAGGGCAGGCAAGTGGATGAGGCTATTGAGATTTTGAATTTCATGGAAAAACGAAGTGCCAAAGAGGTAGGAAAAGTACTGAAGTCCGCACTCAGCAATGCTAAGAATAATTTTGATCTAAAGGCGGAGTCTCTTTATGTTAAGGAAGCCGTGGTCGGGAAAGGACCTTCCTACAAGAGAGTAAAGCCGAGGGCCAGAGGTAGAGCCGATTTGATTAAGCGAAGGACTTCTCATATTTCAGTGACCTTAGAATCCCGGTAGAAAGCAAAGAATAGATTTCACCTGAGATAAGGAGGCCAATAATTGGGACAGAAGGTTCATCCAGGAAGCTTTAGGCTGGGCATAAACAAAGATTGGATAAGCAGATGGTATGGAGAAAAAGACTATGCTAAGCTTCTGCACGAAGATATAAAGATCCGTCGCTTCCTCAGTGAGAAGTTCAAGCGAGCCAATGTTTCGAAAATCCTCATCGAGAGAGCCATCAACAAAGTCAGGGTAAGCATTTTCGCTGGTCGACCGGGGATTATCATTGGTAAGGGCGGAGAGACTATAGAGGACACTAAGGAGTACCTGGAAAAGTTGATTGGGGGAAGCAAGGTCTTTCTGAATGTACAAGAAGTCAACCGCCCAGACCTGGACGCTCAGCTCGTTGCTGAAAGGATTGCCTTTCAGCTTCAGAGAAGAACAAGTGCAAAAAGAGCTATGAGGGAAGCGATTTCCCGCATAATGGAACTCGGGGCCAGGGGAGTCAGAATTGCTTGCAAGGGAAGAATAGCGGGAGCTGAGATTGCCAGGAAGGAGTGGATGAAGGAAGGAAGAGTTCCACTACATACTCTCCGGGCAGACATTGATTATGGAATAGCCACGGCACATACGCTTTATGGATGTATTGGGATCAAAGTCTGGATCTGCAAAGGAGAGATACTGCGACCCCTGATACAGGAGGAAAGTGGGAATGGTATTGCAGCCCAGAAGGGTCAAGTATAGGAAATCTCACAGGGGCCGGATGAAGGGCAAAGCTTCGAAGGGAACTCAGCTGAATTTTGGAGAATTTGGTCTAATAGCTGAAGAACCCAGTTGGATAACTGCCCGTCAGATAGAAGCCAGTAGAATTACTATAGTCCGTTCCATAAAACATGAGGGTAAGCTTTGGATCCGGATTTTCCCTGATAAGGCAGTGAGCAAAAAGCCTCTGGAGACCCGTATGGGAAAGGGTAAAGGAGAACCTGAATTTTGGGTGGCGGTAGTGCGGCCAGGGAGAGTGCTCTTTGAACTGGCGGGGGTTAGAGCCGATGTTGCCAAAATCGCTTTTAGATCGGTTTCCTATAAGCTCCCCTTCAAGACCAAGATGATATCCTCTTTTGATGAGGAGCTTCTATGAAAATGGAAGAACTGAGGGAGCTATCTGGAGCGGATCTTCGTGAAAATCTTAAGCGTTTTCAAAGTGAACTGTTCAAACTGCGCACGCAAGCAGTACAGGGCAGAATGACCAAAACCTCCGAGATGGCTGGAACGAAAAGGACTATAGCCAGAATAAAGACTCTTTTGCGAGAGAAGGAGCTGCAAGAAAGGTCCTCGGGAGGAGACGTGAAGTGAGAGGGAGGACAAAGATTAGGGTAGGAGAGGTTATTAGCAATAAGATGGACAAAACCGTGGTGGTAGCTATAAAGCGTGAGTTTGCCCATCCCCTGTATGGGAAAAGGGTGAGAATAAGAAAGAAACTCAAGGCTCATGATGAAGCAAATTCATGCAATATCGGGGATACAGTTCAATTGGTAGAGAGGAGACCTCTATCAAAAGAGAAGCGCTGGAAAGTTGCCAGAATCCTGATTAGAAGGAAAAAGTAGTATGATTCAACTCCAGACCGAGCTGAACGTCGCGGACAATACCGGGGCAAAGAAGATAATGTGTATCAAAGTCCTGGGTGGTTCTGGACGCCGATACGCTCGGATAGGAGATGTGATAGTTGCGTCGGTTAAGAAAACTATGCCCAGCGGTGAAATGGCAAAGGGCCAAATAGTAAAAGCAGTGGTGGTGAGAACGAAGAAGGAAATACGCCGAAAAGACGGCTCCTATATTAAATTCGATGAAAATGCAGGCGTGTTGATTGATGGTGCGGGAAACCCTAGAGGGACGAGGATCTTTGGTCCCGTGACTCGAGAGCTCCGAGAGAAAAACTTTATGAAGATAGTTTCTTTGGCTCCCGAGGTCTTGTAGATGGGCACGACGAGAACCTCGAGCAGAGGTCTTTTTCCTCGGCAGGGGTGAGGTAGTTATGAGCAGAGTAAAGGTGGGCGACGAAGTAGTAGTCATCTCCGGGAAGGATAGAGGGAAGAGGGGTAAGATAATTAAGAAATTGCCCAGAGAAGATAGGATAATGGTTGAAGGAGTCAATGTGGTCAAAAGGCATGTGAGACCGACCCGGAGAGGACAAGCCAGTGGCATAGTAGAAGGTGAAGCTCTTATCCATGCTAGCAAAGTGATGTTGATATGTTCTCGCTGCGGGAAGAGAGCAAGAATGGGAATTAAGACATTAAAGAAGGAAGGAAGGCTCCGGTTCTGTAAGAAGTGCGGAGAAGTTATTGATTAGAAGCTCGGAGGGTAAGTAAGAATGGCCAGATTGGAGGAGATCTACAAGAAAGACATCGTTCCGAGACTCATGGAGAAGTTTAATTATGGAAACCCCATGCAGGTTGCCAGAGTCGAGAAGATTCACCTCAATATGGGGGTAGGCAGTGCCAAAAAAGACCCAAAGTCTCTGGATGTTGCTAAAAAGAGTTTAGCTTTGATTACCGGTCAGCAGCCGGTAGTTACTCGGGCAAAGCGATCCATCGCTGGATTTTCCCTGAGGGAAGGGATGAGAATAGGATGTATGGTTACTTTGAGGGGTGAGAGGATGTATGAGTTTTTGGATAGACTGCTTAATCTAGCCATCCCAAGGATCAGAGATTTTCGGGGAGTCTCCGACACTGGGTTTGACGGAAGGGGTAATTTCACACTGGGGCTTAGAGAGCAGTTTATTTTTCCCGAAGTGGGATATGAGGATGTGGACGGAATTCAGGGGTTTTCGGTAACCATAGTAACTACTGCCAAGAAAGATGAAGAAGCCAAAGAATTACTTGCTTCTCTGGGAATTCCTTTTGTGAGCTCCTAACTGAGGAGAGCGCAAGTTCCCTCAAGATTGTCTTGTGCTGCCAAGGAGAGTGCAAAACTGATATGCAGCGAGGGAAGGAAAGAGTTCTTGAGATTTTCATAATAGAAGGTTGAGCAGGATGGCCAAAAAGGCTTTAATAGAGAAGGCTAACAGAGAGCCAAAATTCAAGGTCCGCTCCTACAACCGTTGCCAAATGTGCGGGCGACCTCGTGCCTATATGAGGAAATTTGCTCTGTGCCGGATTTGCTTTCGCACCCTGGCCCAGAAGCGGCAGATTCCAGGGATAAAGAAGGCTAGTTGGTAGCTCACTTCCTTCAAAGGAGATCCCTTGATGGACGGAGCCCGTGCCGAGGCCATCTTGAAGAGGAAAAAAAGAGATGCTTACCGATCCCATTGCTGATTTTTTAACTAGGATAAGAAACGCCAATATCCTGTCCAAGGAGAGACTTGAGATTCCATCTTCCAGTCTGAAGGAAGCCATTGCGGCTGTGCTGGAGAGAGAAGGTTTTGTCCGGAGGTACAGAGTCATTACAAGAGGGAAAAAAAAGGTTCTGCAAATATACCTGAAACGCACCTCTGAAGGAGAAACAGTCATCGCTCATTTGGAGAGAATTAGCAAACCAGGCAGACGAATGTACGTTAAAAAGAATGAGATACCACGAGTGCTAAACGGAATGGGAATTTGTATTCTTTCTACTCCTAGAGGCCTACTCAGCGGGGAGGAAGCATCAAGAGTGGGAGTTGGAGGAGAAGTTCTTTGCTATGTCTGGTGAGCCAGCCTGGCTATGTTTCCCTCAAAGGACGATAAGCCAGGAGCCCGTAAATAGACGAGGCCGTGGTAGCCGCAAGATGAGGATCTATTATGTCCAGAGTGGGAAGAAAACCTATCTTGGTTCCTGAAGGGGTAAAGGTCGAGATAACCGAGAACAAGGTGTCGGTCAAAGGCCCTAAAGGCGAGTTGGAATTAGAAGTGCCCTCTTCGTGTGAAGTAGTGCTGAGAGAGAGCGAGGTCTTGGTCAAAAGAACAGATGATGATAAACAGACCAGGTCCCTTCACGGGACTATCCGTGCCCTGATTGCCAATATGGTAAAAGGTGTTTCTGACGGATTTGAGAAGTATCTTGAGATTGTAGGAATGGGTTACCGGGCTAGCCTGGAAGATGGTACCCTCATTTTCAGTTTAGGCTACTCCCATCTAGTGAAATACAGCCCCCCGGAGGACGTAGGGGTAAAGGTTGACAATGCTACTACCATAAGGGTCTACGGCTGTGACAAACAAAAAGTGGGGGAGGTGGCCGCTGAGATCAGGGCCTTGAAGAAACCAGAGCCTTATAAGGGAAAGGGGATAAGGTACAGAGGAGAAGTGATAAGACGGAAGGTAGGAAAGGCGGCTTTGGCGACAAAGGAATAGTTGGAATGGGTAAGAGCACCGATAGAAGTTTAGCCAGGCATAGGCGAAGGAAAAGGGTCAGAAAGAAGATTTTCGGAACTCGAGATAGGCCCAGACTTTCCCTTCACAAAAGCAATCGATATATTTATGCTCAGCTTATCGATGACACGGAGGGCAAGACACTGGTCTTTGCCTCTTCGACAAAGAGCTCCAAGACGAAGGGACCCTCTGCAAAGAGTCTGAAGGTTGCTGAGGATTTAGGAAAGAGATTGGCAGGTGAGCTAAAGAAGAGAGGGATAAAGCAGTTAGTTTTGGACAGGAATGGTTACCCCTATCATGGACGGATAAAGATCATAGCTGAGGTGCTGCGCAGCCAGGGGATCATATTTTGAAGCCAGGGCTCATGCACCGTGAGGGAAGGCAGGTCTTCAGAGATTCACTCTCAACAAAGAGGTGAAAGGAACTAGAGTGTCAAAGCAAACTCAAAATAGTACCGGGACAAAGAAAGACAAGGGTGAACTGGAAGAAAGGCTCATTAGAGTAAGAAGGGTTTTCACCGTGGTCAAAGGAGGCCGAAGAATAGGTTTCAATGCATTAGTGGTGGTGGGCAATCGCAAAGGAGGTGTAGGAATAGGACTGGGAAAGGCGAAGGAACTGGTTGAGGCTATCAACAAAGGCAGAACAAAGGCAGAAAGAGAAATGGTACAAATTCCCCTGAAAGATAATACTATTCCCCACCAGGTGGTGGGGGAATATGGAGCAGCGAGGGTCCTCCTCAAACCAGCTTCATCTGGAACTGGAGCAGTAGCTGGAGAAACAGTTAGAGCGATAACGGAACTGGTAGGCATAAGAGATATTGTGACCAAATCTCTGGGAAGCAATAATCCTCTCAATGTGGCTAAGGCAACCCTGCAGGGTCTGAGTACATTGAAGGACCCGAGCAAGGTTTTCCAATCTAGAGGAAAGGCTATGAAATGATGGATACTGACCTTCTTAAGCCCCACCCTGGCGCTACCCATAAGAAGAAGAGAGTGGGGCGGGGTAATAGTTCAGGACATGGGGGAACCTCTACTCGAGGCCATAAGGGTCAAAAGGCTCGCAGCAAGGTGGCCAAATGGTTTGAAGGAGGTCAGATGCCCCTGGTCAGACGAATTCCCAAAAGGGGGTTTCATCCTCCTGCGAGAGAAAAACTGCTCACGGTAAACGTGGAAAAGTTAAATGTATTTAAAACTGGCAGCGAGGTAGATCCGGAAGCTATGAGAAAGGCTGGCCTGGTAAGCCGCAGGGGAAAGGTCAAGATTCTCGGTAGAGGGGAGCTCGTCCGCTCCCTAAAGGTAAAGGCGGATGGTTTCTCCAAGGTGGCTCTGGAGAAAATAGAAAGGCTAAAGGGAAGGCGGAAGTCCTCCGATGTGGGATAAATTCCAGAATATCTTTCGAATTCCAGAACTTCGGCACAGAATCCTTTTTACCCTGGCTATGTTTTTGGTCTTCAGAGTGGGTTCCTTCATACCCATTCCCGGAGTAGACGTAGGCGCTCTAGCCCATACTCCCATCTTTCAGACCGGAGCCTTCGGTTTGATGAATATCTTTGCTGGAGGGGCTCTCTCGCGTATGTCCATATTCGCTCTGGGAATAATGCCGTATATTAGTGCTTCTATCATCATGCAGCTTTTGACCGTGGCCATTCCTCGTCTTGAGCAGTTGAGTCGGCAGGGAGAAGAGGGAAGAAGGAAAATCACCCAGTACGCTCGGTTTGCTGCCTTACCTATTGCAGGTGTTCAAGGTGTGGCACTTACTGTTTGGATTCAAAGTATGGAAGGAGGAGCCTTCGTCAGCACTCAGGGAATCGGTTTCATTCTTCCGGCTGTGATTACTATGATCACAGGAACTATCTTCATAATGTGGCTGGGGGAGAAGATTACGGAGATGGGAATAGGCAACGGGATCTCGCTGATTATCTTTGCTGGAATAGTGGCACAGGTACGTCCGGCTGCAGGGAATATAATCAACATAACCCGGACAGGGCAAATAACGCCCTTTTTGCTTTTGCTTTTTGCCATCATTGCTGTTTTCGTTACCGCAGCCGTAGTGCTTATTTACCGGGCAGAAAGAAGGATTCCTATTCGTTATGCTCGAAGGATTGTGGGAAGGAAAGTCTATGGGGGCCAGAGCACCTATCTTCCTATCCGTATAGGAGGAGTGGGAGTGATTGCCATAATCTTTGCCATATCTGTTCTTCTGCTTCCCAGTACCCTGGCCCGGTTCATTCCCCATCCCATTACTCAGGAAATTGCACGCTGGTTAAGTCCTGGAGCTCTGCTTTACTACGTGTTGTATGCCCTGGCGGTGATCTTCTTTACTTTCTTTTATACGGCAGTGGTCATTAATCCGGTAGAAGTAGCTGATAATATGCGTCGGTACGGCGGTTTCATACCGGGACTTCGTCCAGGGAGGCCTACAGCAGAATACGTTACTACTGTTCTTACGCGGGTCACTTTCGTAGGCGCATTGTTCTTTGCCGGCATAGCGGTGCTGCCGGTTATACTTAATCGGGAGCTTCTATTTAACAGTTTCCCTTTTGGTGGAACTTCCATTCTCATTGCCGTAGGGGTAGCCTTGGATACTGTTCAGCAAGTGGAATCCCATCTATTGATGCGGCACTATAAGGGATTTATGAAGGCGAGAGCTTAATTTGCGGATAGTCCTGCTGGGCCCTCCTGGATCAGGCAAAGGGACACAGGCGCAGAAGCTTGGGAGAAACCTGGGACTGCCCCACGTAGGAATGGGGGATATGCTCAGGGGGGCTCTGAAAAATAGGACTTCCTTAGGGGAAAGAGCAAAAGAATTTATGGACAGCGGGAAGTTGGTTCCTGATTCTATTATCCTGGAGCTTCTCGGGGAGAGATTGGAGGGGACAAAAGAGGGGTTCATACTGGATGGATTTCCTCGTACTCTTGAGCAAGCAAAAAGGTTAGGTGCTCTACTGGAAAAGGAAAGAGAGAACCTGGACGCGGTAATTAACCTGAAGGTGCGAGAGGAAACCATTCTAAGGAGGCTGCCTGGTAGGCTGGTCTGTTCAGAGTGTGGTAAGGTCTATCAAAGAGCGAATCTGAGCTCCTCGACCCAGAGGTGTCCGAGCTGTGGTGCTCCTCTTCTCTCCAGAACGGACGATGTTTCTGATACCTTGAAAAAGAGAATCGAGATATATCTAGAACATACACATCCCTTGATTGATTATTACAAGAAAAAAGGGATCCTGCAGGATGTTTCAGGAGAAGGGAATCCTCAGGAAGTGTTCGATCGAATAGTCAAGATATTGAATTGAGGACTCTTCGGGGCTCCGTACCCAGAGCTAGATCGGGGGGATTCTTTTTGTCGGCCCTACGGGACGCAGATTCCTCGTAAGGAAGAGTCTCCGTTGAGAGTAAGAGCAGTTGGTTCGAGATGCTTGATCAAGAGCCAAGATATTTCTTCAAGACTTCTCGACTGACTGAAGACTGGACATGATTCGCCTGAAATCGCGAGAACAGATTGAAGCTATCCGGAAGGCCGGGAAAATCATAGCCGAGATTTTCGAGGACGCCCGAGATTGGGCAAAGCCCTCCGTAAGTGCTCTAGAACTAGATGGATGGATCGCCGATTACATAAGGAAAAAAGGAGGAAAATCTGCTTTCAAGGGGTACCGTGGCTATCCGGCTGAGACCTGCATTTCCATAAATGAAGAAGTGGTGCATGGAATACCATCTTCCCGGAAGCTTGCAGAAGGTGACATAGTTGGCGTCGATATAGGGGTCAAAATAGACGGCTATTACGCCGACGGAGCATTTACTTTCCCGGTGGGTCATACTTCGTCTAAGGGCAGAAGATTACTCGAGGTATCGAGATGCGCTCTTTATGAAGGAATAGCACAAATCAGGTCAGGAAATAGAATAGGGGATATTTCTTCAGCTATTCAGCGATATGCTGAAGGGCACGGCTATTCTGTTGTCAGGACGTTGTTTGGGCATGGAATTGGAGAGTTTTTGCACGAGGACCCTATCATACCTAATTTTGGACAGGAAGAGCGAGGCGAAAAGTTAAAAGAAGGGATGGTTCTGGCCATAGAACCCATGATCAACGAGGGTGGAAGTGAAGTGACGGTACTACCCAATAAATGGACGGTGGTGACCAAAGACGCAAGTCTATCTGCTCATTTTGAGCATACTGTAGCCATCCTAGACGGCAAGGTAAAGATATTGACTAGTCTGCTCCTGGATGAAAGAGAGTATCTTGGAGGGTGAATATTGCCTAAGGAAAGCCTGATCAAAACTTCAGGGATTGTGGTAGAAACTCTACCTAACGCTACTTTCAGAGTAGAACTGGCAAATGGACACAGAGTCTTGGCTCACGTGTGCGGAAAGATGCGGATGCGATTTATCAGAATACTTCCTGGTGATAGGGTGGCTCTGGAAGTTTCTCCCTACGATGCTTCCCGGGGTAGGATTGTCTATAGGGAAGGAAAAGGCAAATGAAGGTTAGATCATCGGTGAGGAGAATGTGCAAAAAGTGCAAGATAATAAAGAGAAGGGGAGTGGTACGTGTTGTCTGCGAAAACCCCAAACACAAACAGCGCCAGGGTTAGGAAGAAAGCCTAAGGGAGGCGTACATGGCACGAATTAGCGGAGTAGAACTTCCTTCCCGTAAGAGAATCGAGATAGGTCTCTCGGCTATTCATGGGATTGGGCGTGCCCGGGCCGACAAGATATTGAGCGCGGCTAAAATTAGTCCAGGTACTCGAGTCAAGGATCTCACGGAGGGGGAAGTCAATATCCTGCGAAAGATTATTGAGGAAGCCGATTATGAAATAGAGGGAGAGCTCAGGAGAAAAGTGGGTGGCGACATTTCCCGTTTGATAAGCATAGGCTGCTATCGGGGGATCCGGCATAAAAATGGGCTACCGGTAAGGGGCCAGAGAACAAGGTGTAATGCGAGGACAAGGAAGGGACCGCATAGAAGAGTAGGTGGCAAGAAAAAGATAGGTATCCAGAAAAAGAAAGGATAGCCAGGAGACAAAAAATGCCCAAGAAGAGAGGCACGTCGGCAAAGAAAAAGAAGAAGGTAAGGCTAGAGGAAGCAATGGCTTATATTCACTCTACCTTCAATAACACTATTATTACCGTTACCGATCTTGATGGACAGGTGCTGTGTTGGTCTTCGGCCGGGCAGGTAGGCTTTAAGGGCACCAAGAAAGGAACTCCCTTTGCTGCTCAAAAGGCAGCGGAGGAGATAATCAGAAAAGCAAAGGAAGGATTTCAGTTACAAAAAGTGAGGGTGGTGGTGAAGGGACCAGGATCAGGCAGGGAGACGGCCATCAGGACCCTTCAGGCAGGGGGCCTCCGAGTGGTTTCCATCAAGGAAGCAACCCCTATTCCGCATAATGGGTGCCGTCCCCCTAAGAAAAGAAAAGTCTGAGACATTTTTGGGAGGAGGAGCTAGTTGGCTGGGGAAAGAGAGAATAGATGTAAGAAGTGTCGTCACTTAAACACCAAGCTCTTTCTGAAAGGAGAGAGGTGCTATACGGACAAGTGTGCTCTGGAAGGGAAGAAATCCGGAGTTTTTGTGAGGCGAAGAAGATTATCCCAATATGGCCGTCAACTTCGGGAGAAACAGAAGATTCGCTACATGTACGGGGTGCGGGAAAATCTATTTAGAAAGTATTACCGCATGGCAGCGAAGTCTTCCACACCTACTCCAGAGGAGTTTCTTAGGCTGCTTGAGCGCAGACTGGATAACGTAGTTTACAAATTGGGTTTCAGTCTCTCTCGTTCCCAGGCTCGCCAATTAGTGAATCATGCCCATTTTTTGGTCAACGGTAGGAGGGCGAGTGTTCCTTCTCATCTTTTGAAAGAAAACGATGTGGTCGAAGTGAAGAAGAAAAGCAAGAAATTGCCCTTTGTGAAGCAAATCCTTAGTGGCTCAGAGGGTAGACCTGTACCGGAATGGTTGGAAGTAGACAAAAAGTCTTTCAAGGGACTGGTTAAGAAACTGCCCCAGAGAGAGGATCTGATTCAGGAAATAGATCTAGCCCTAGTCGTTGAGTACTATTCGAGGTAAGTTGCTCTCCAGGAACTTTCTTTTTTCGTAGCCCCAAAGATCCTACCAGAGGGGCATGTTTTTTGGGGGGAGAGGACCACAGGGCCGGCCAAAGGGGAAGGGTCCCCCGTCAAATGACGCGGTATGCTCAGAGCTTGCCAACAAGCGAGGGGATAGCGTCTGAAAGGGCAATCGATCAAGAATCCCAAAGGAGGGAGGAGTGCGAGAGTTAATAAAACCTAAAAAGATGGATGTGGAAAAAAAGACCTTCTCTGACACCTATGCCAGATTCGTCATTGAACCTCTAGAAAGGGGCTACGGTGTAACCTTAGGTAATGCTCTTCGCCGAGTTCTGCTTTCTTCTCTGCCGGGAGCAGCGGTGGTCTCCGTTAAGTTCGAAGGAGTCTCTCATGAGTTTTCCACTATCCCAGGAGTGAAAGAGGACGTGCTGCAGATCATCCAAAATCTCAAGTTCATTAGAGCAAAGCTGCACTGTGATAAGAAGAGCGTTTTTCTCGAGGCAAAGGGACCTGGAGAGGCACTAGCATCTCACATCCAGGCCGATTCCGATGTGGAGATTGTCAATCCTGATTCTCATATCGCTACCTTGGCTGACAAAAAAGCACGCCTTTCGATGGAAATAACCCTGGCTCAAGGTAGAGGGTATGCCGAAGCTAGTGAAAATAGAGCCCCTGATGACCCCGTGGGTACTATCCCTGTTGATGCCATTTTCACTCCTGTCAAGAAAGTGAGTTATGATGTCAGACCTGCTCGTATTGGACGAAAGACCAGTTTCGATTCTCTCGCAGTGGATATCCATACTGACGGGACCACAAAACCCGATGAGGCCGTAAAGGAGGCGGCAAGAATCCTCCAGAGCTGTTTAGAGCTTTTTACTCCCGAGGAACCTATAGGGGAAAGGGTGAGGAAAGAGAAAAGGGCTATGGAATTCCTGGAGCAAAATATTGAGGAAATAAAGCTGTCCGGGACGCCCCTTCACACACTAAAGGCGTCGGGGATAAAAAAGATAAGTGATCTATTGGATAGAACCACCAAGGATCTTTTGGACATGCGAAATTTTGGTGAGAAGTCATTGGAAAAGATAGAGGAGAAGCTCGCGGAATATGATCTGAAGTTCGCCGAAGAGAAAGAAAAATGAGGCACAGAAAAAAAGGGAGAAAACTGGGGTTAGACAAGGCTCATCGCAAATCTTTGTTAAATAGCTTGATAGAGTCCCTCATTTTCCATGAGGAGATTGTCACTACTCAGGCAAAGGCTAAGGAGGCAGCGAGGTTAGCAGAGAGGCTTATTACCCTGGCCAAGAATGACTCTGTGCACCATCGACGGTTTGCCCTAAAAGTTATTCGGGATAGGAAGACTGCCAGTAAACTCTTTGAAGTAATAGCTCCGCGTTATCGCGAACACAAAGGGGGATATACGCAGATTACCAGGCTCCGGAAGCGAGAGGGCGATAATGCCCTGATGTGTAAAGTAAAACTTGTGTAGAATAAGGATGGCAAGATTAGCTGAAGAGTGCGTAATATAAAAGTTATCCTGGAGTACGACGGTTCTTCGTATTATGGATGGCAAAGACAACCCCGACATCCCACCGTTCAGGAGCTGGTGGAAAACGGCCTTTATAGGCTCTTTAAGGACAGGATAAAGGTACGAGCGGCCGGAAGAACGGATGCGGGGGTCCACGCGGAGGGGCAGGTTATCAATTTTCTTACCTCTAGTTCCATCCCTGCTCCTGCTATCAGACCCGCTTTGAACAGCTATCTGCCTGCCGACGTAAAAGTCAAGAAGGCTCAGGAAGTTCGTCTGAATTTCCACGCCCAAAAATCAGCTTCAAGCAGACTATACAGGTACATCATCTACAATCATCCCTTCCCCAGTCCCTTCTACCGCAATTTCAGCTGGCATGTCCCTTTCTCTCTTCAGGTAGAGAACATGAGAGAAGGTTCCAGGCATCTCGTCGGGAGGCATGATTTTTCCTCTTTCCTCACGCAGGGCAGCCCTGTTTGTTCCCCGGTGCGAGAGATCAAAAAAGTAGTTTTTTTCGTCAAAGGGCGGCTCATCGTTATTTATGTAAGGGCGGATAGTTTTCTTTATCGAATGGTCAGAAACATAATAGGTACTTTGGTACAGGTGGGTCGTGGGAGCCTGTCGCCCGCAGAAGTAAAGAAGATACTGGATGCCAGAGATCGCGCTGCTGGAGGTCCTACAGCTCCTCCACAGGGGCTTTGTCTGGTGAGAGTAAGGTATCCCCCGTGCTCGCTTAATGATTGACAGGGGCCTCTTTTGTTGTAGAATTAGCTTGATGAGAAGCTCCCGTGATTTGGGGAGCAAGCGCGGGTGAGGAAAATGCTTTGTCAGGTCTGCAAAATAAGGGAAGCCAATGTTCATCTTAAGGAAATCATCGGGGGTGAGGTAAGGGAACTGCACCTCTGTGATATCTGTGCCAAGGAAAAAGGACTGGGAGAACCTTTTCTTCCCAGTTTCTCTCTCCCTGAGCTTATGCTGGGTCTAACCGACCTGGAAATTCCTTCTTCTGTCGAAGAGGGACCAGAATGCTCCGGTTGTGGCCTAAGCTATGAGGACGTGAGGAAAAAGGGTAAACTAGGGTGTAGTCTATGTTATCAAAGCTTCAGAGAGTATCTCAATCCCCTGCTGGAGAAAATTCATGGCAAGGTCTACCATTCGGGCAAAGTGCCCAAGAAGGGAAAGAAAGAGTATAGGCTGGACAAAAAAGTCTACGGGCTACGAGAAAAGCTGAAGGAGGCGGTGAGGAAAGAAGAGTACGAAAAGGCGGCAGAACTACGGGACGAGCTGCGGAAGCTAGAAAAGGGCGGCAGAGCATGAAATTTCAGGCAATGGCTAACACAGCTAGCCGGTGGCTAAAGGGGGATGGACCAGAAGCGGGGATTGTATTCAGCTGCCGGGCAAGGTTAGCCCGTAGTCTTGAGGGTTTCCCCTTCCCCCCTTGGGCCGAAGAATCCAAACTGAGGAGGGTTTCGGAAAAAATCCTTGATGCCATAAAAAAGAGTCATTATCTGAAGAACGCCCGTATCATTGATGTATCTGAGCTTTCCTCCACGGAGAGAGAATTTCTTTTGGAAAAGCACCTAATTTCCCTGGAATTCACCAAAGGGGGCAGGTTCAGATTCTTGGCGACAGAGGAAGAGGAGATGCTATCTTTGATGATAAATGAAGAAGATCACCTGCGCCTACAAACCATATTCTCCGGACTTCAACTCACCGAAGCCTGGCGATTGATTGACAGGGTGGATGATGAGCTGGAGGAGAACCTCGACTATGCTTTTCTCTCGCGATATGGCTACCTTACAGCTTGTCCCACCAATGCGGGGACAGGAATGAGGGCTTCGTGCATGCTTCATCTGCCGGCCCTGGTAGCTGCTCGCAAAATAAACGACATATTAAAAAGTATTTCCCAATTGGGACTGGTAGCCAGGGGATTGTACGGTGAAGGTACGGAAGCCCAGGGCGACTTCTTCCAGGTCTCCAACCAGCTGACTCTGGGTTTAAAAGAAGAAGAAATTATTGATCACGTTGAGAGGATAACCCACCGAGTAGTAGAGCAGGAAAAGAAGGCAAGGGAGGCTCTTCTCAAAAGAAACGGAATTCAGATAAGAAACGAAGTTGGAAGGGCCTACGGTATCCTGGCTGGAGCTCATCTGATGAGTTCTCAGGAAGCCCTGGATCTACTTTCTAAGTTAAGACTGGGGATGTGTCTAGAGCTTCTACCCGGCTTCAATGTTCAAACCTTGAATGAGCTGTTTTTTCTGGTAACGCCGGCTCAACTGCAGATAAGAGAGGGAAGAGGACTTAGTCCTCTTTCTCGAGATCAGCTCAGGGCAAGACTTATCAGAGAGAAACTCAGCAAGGTTAGGTAAACCCCGTTAGAGAATCCTCATCTAACCGGGGTAAACTGGTAGGCAGGTTCGCATAAGTGGAAAGAATGGGGGATTTCTTAGAGAAGGTAAAAGGGACCATATCCAGATACAGCATGCTCGATTCGAATGTGCGAGTCGTGGTTGGTGTGTCCGGAGGTCCTGATTCTGTGAGCTTGATCCATCTTCTTTCACGACTGCAGGGTGAGTACAATTTGAGTTTATGGATAGCTCATCTTAATCACAGATTAAGAGGCAGGGAAGCAGAAGAGGAAGAGAGATGGGTAAAGCAGTTTGGGCGAGAGCTTGGTATTTACGTGATTTCAGACTCCTGTGATGTGCGTTTGTTGGCTAAGAGAAAGAAGCTCTCCCTGGAAGAGGCCGGTCGGCGGGCCCGGTACAGTTTCCTGGAGCACGTTGCTAGCGAGGTACGAGCCAGCCGAATTGCCCTGGCTCATACAGCCTCTGATCAGGTGGAGACTTTTCTGATGAGACTAATCAAAGGAGCCGGGCCGGATGGGCTTTGCGGTATTCCGCCTGTAAGGGATGGAGTTATTCGACCCTTGATTGATACCTTTAGAGAAGAGATAGAAGCTTATTGTAAGGAGAATCATCTTCATCCCTGCCAGGATTCCTCTAATCTGGATCTGTGTTTCTTGCGGAACAGAATTCGCTGGGACCTAATCCCTCACCTCTCGGGGCAGTATAATCCTCGCGTGGGCGAGGCCCTTTTTCGGACGAGCCAAATCCTCAGAGACGAGGGAGACTATCTGGAAAGAGAAACAAGGAAAGGACTTCGCTCGGTAGTTTTGGGGCAAAAGAGGAATGAGGTCATCCTGGATATCCAAAAACTCCGTCGTCTGCACCCCGCCATACGAAGGAGAGCACTGCGCAAGGCTGTGGGGGAGGTAGGCGGGGATCTGAAAGGGATTACCTTTGATCACATAAATTCTGCCCTGGGAATGGATTCGGGCAAGGGAACCAAGAAGCTGGATTTTCCGGGAGGCATAGTAGTCAAAAGAGAGTATGATAGACTGGTTATCAGAAGGAAGGGGGGCAATAATAAGGTATCTTTTCGCTGCTCCCTGATTGTTCCTGGAAAAACAGAGCTTGGAGAGCTGAATCTCATCCTGGAGGCAGAAAATATGGTGGAAGGGCCTGCCAATTTTGCTAAAGATAACTCAGTCGCTTATTTGGATCACGACATGCTGGAGGAGCCTCTCTTTCTGCGTAGGAGAAAAAGAGGCGATAGATTTCAACCCTCTGGAATGAGGGGCAGCAAGAAAATAAAAGACTTCTTTATCGACCTCAAAATTCCTTTGGAAGAAAGAGACAAGATTCCCCTTCTTATTAGTAAGGACAAGGTAGCCTGGGTGGTGGGATACCGTGCTGATGAAAGATTCAAAATACAGAAGAGCACTCGGAGGATTCTCAAGATCAAGGTGAGGAAAAAATGAAGACACTTCGGTTAGCAAGGGTGAAAAGGAAAACCACGGAAACAGAAGTCAAGATTGATTTGAATTTGGATGGCAAAGGAACCTGCAGGATAGATACTTCCTATCCATTCTTGGACCACATGCTTTCTCTTTTTGCCCATCATGGATTTTTTGACTTAGAAATTATGGCTGGAGAGGATGTTAAAGTAGACTATCATCATCTGACCGAGGACGTGGGTATTTGTTTAGGGAAAGCGGTGAGGAGAGCTTTGGGAGAAAAAAAAGGAATAAGGAGGTATGGCAGCTTTTTTGTTCCCATGGATGAGACACTAGCTCAGGTAGCCGTTGACATAAGCGGGCGCCCAGTTCTGGTATTCAAATCTCCGTCTCTGGTAGAGGAGCGTGGATCTGAGGTAGAACTAATGAAAGAGTTCTTCCGGGGTTTTGCTTCTCACGCAAGAGTTACGCTCCACATAAATTTGTGCTATGGAAGTGGAGCTCATCACTTAATGGAAGCTACTTTCAAGGCTTTTGCTCTGAGTCTGGATGAAGCTACCAGACTTGATGAGCGAAGAGAAGGGATTCCTTCCACCAAGGAAAGCTTGGGATAGAATTGGGTAAGGAAAAATCGAGAGGTGAAGTAGATCTTATGCGAGCGGTGATCCAGCGAGTAAGAGAAGCTTCGTGTCATGTAGAAGGAAAGCTTGTAGGAGCTATCAAAAAGGGAGTGGTGGTGTTTCTCGGTGTGGGAAGAGGCGACAGTGTGGAAGACGCCGAATATCTTGCTGAAAAAATAGTTAACCTTCGCATATTCGAAGACGCCAAAGGCAAGATGAATCTATCCCTTATTCACAATGGAGGAGAAATACTCATCATACCGCAATTTACCCTTTACGGAGAGTGCAGAAAGGGTCTTCGTCCTAACTTTGCGAGGGCTGCTCCGAGAAATTTGGCTGAGGAGCTTTTCGAAAGATTTGTGGAGCTGGTGGGAAAGAAGGGGCTTTCTGTAAAGCAAGGAAGTTTTGGGGAGAAGATGCAAATAGGAGTAGAGAACGATGGCCCTGTTACTTTGATTCTGGAGAGCGAGAGACGTCGGGAGAACTAGAATGGCACGCGTGAGCGTAGGTCTAGAGGTAGGAGCGGCAGTGGTAAAGATGGTAGAGCTTGCTCACGGAAAAAAGGCTCCGCGACTGACAAAGCTGGCCAGGGTAGAAATACCGCCTGGTCTAGAAGGGGACGATAGAAAATCAGCCATAATAAAGATTATAAAGAGCCTGGTTGCGGACCACGGAATGAATCCTCGGAGGGTTATCTCCGGGGTGGGGGGAGAATCCGTTATTGTAAGGAGGATAATGGTTCCCACCATGCCTGATGAGGAACTTACGCAGGCGCTGAGGTGGCAGGCCGAAGAGTATCTTCCCTATTCCCTCGATGAGGTATACCTGGATTTTCATGTGCTTGGACGGGGCAAGAAAACAGGGGATGAGACTTCCGTAATGCTGGTAGGGGTGAAGAAAGAAACTGTTGATATTCACCTTGATATTCTAAAGAAAGCAGGGATTATTCCTCAGATATTGGATGCGAACGCTCTTGCTCTATTCAATATCTTTGAGTTCTCCCATCCTCAGGAATTGGAGGATATAGCTGTTGTGGAGATGGGACACAGTACTACCTGCCTCCTCATCCTCGAAGGAGAATGTCCATTCCTGGTCAGGAATTTGAATTTTGGGGGGCTCCATATTACTCGTGCTATTGCCGAAAAGTTAGGTGTAGATTATTCCAGAGCTAACCAATTGAAGGAAGAGCATGGACTTAGGATTGAGCAGCCGGAAGGGGAAGGAGTTTCTTCAGACACCGCAGCCGAGATAAGTGACCAAATCAAGAAATGCATGAGAGATCTCATAAATGAGATCCTCCATTCTCTGGATTATTACAGCTCTCAGAAGGGAAAGAAAATCAAGAAGATTTTCATCAGCGGAGGCAGTGCTTATCTTAACAACGTTAGCGGATTTTTGTCGGGCGCCCTCGGACTTCCTGTGGAGCGCCACAATCCCTTCGTTAGAATCGGCCATAATCCCCGTCGTTTTTCTCCCGACTATCTAGAAAAAGAAGGCTCATTTTTTGCTGTTGGATCGGGCCTGGCACTTAGAGAGGTAGCTCGGATATGATAAAGGTAAATTTGCTGCCCAAATTCATACTGGACAGGAGAAAAAAGACGCCTTTTGCCGTTTTTAGCTCTTTATGCGCAGGGTTAGCTATTCTCATTTGCCTGTTCCTTTTGCTTTCCCTGAAAGAGCAGATGGTGCCTCTGGCAAGAGAACTCGATTCTGTTAAGAAACAATCGGAGGCGTATCAATCAAAATTTAGAGACCTAAATACGGGCGAGTTGAAGGACAAGGAAGCCGAGCTCGAATTGTATCTGGAGGCTCTTCTAGACCTAACAAACTCTCGCCCCTCCTGGCCGCTAGTCTTCTATGAGATTAGCAAGGGACTTCCAGGGGGCGTGTGGTTGACGCAAATAACTCAATCTGTGACAGATGAGATATTCACCATTCGGGGGAACTCTCTCAATCGGACCATGGGTGTGATCGAATTCATGGAAAACCTAAGCAAAACCCCCCTTTTTAGGGACGTTAGCTTCAGCAATATGTCTAAGAAAATGGTAGGGGAGGTGGAGGTTACAGAGTTCAAGCTTATCTGCAAGCTCGGGGAGGCTCCTCCAGGAAGGGAAAGTGGATAGATCTGTCTGGACCCTGAAGGGAAGAGTAAGGATAGGGGTGGGTGTATTTGGGGGATTACTATTGGTCTTTTATTTTGCATTCTACAGTCCTCAAATCAAGATGATGAGAACGATGAGAGATGAGATCGAAAAGGAAAGCTTGAGAATCTCGAGAATTAAGGAAAAAGTGGAGGAATACAGGGAGATGGAAAGGAACTACAGGGAGCTGGAAGCTGAGGTTGAGAAGCTAGATTCATTACTCAGTCCCGAAGGAAAGATTCATTCTCTCTTGCAAGAGTTAAGTCTGAGAGCACAGACCTATGGAATTGATTACATAACAATAGCTCCGGAGGAGACTATTAAGGGCAAGTACTATGACTGTCTTCCTGTGAAGATCTCTTTGAATTCTACTTACCATGCTCTGGGCACTCTCGTTTCCGACATTGCCAAAAGGCGCCAGGAGACTTTTCTCAGCCTTGACAGCCTTGAGATAAAAGGGTTAGAAACTGACGAGCGCACTTCGAGAAATGAGGGAAGGCATACCATAGAGGCAAATCTCCTTCTTTCGCTCTATCTGTCTCCCGAAACTCCTCCAGAACCTACGTCTTCAAGAGAGGAGGGATCAGAAGCCGAGACAGTTCCAAGGAGGAGAAGATGAAAAAGTTCCGGCTATTTGTAGTCGGTACTTGTGCAGTAGTGGTCTTTCTCACCCCGGGGCTGAAGGCAGGTTTTCCCTCCATATTTGCACCGGTGTTTCTCTATGAGAGTGAAGGAAGGAGAGATCCTTTTGTTCCCTTGATAGAGAAAAAAAAGCTACCTGAGGAGGAGCCGGAGCCTGAAATCTCTCAAGTAACTCTTGAGGTAGAACCGAAACCAAAGGAAGTGACACGGCAATCAGAATTCACTCTTGTCAGTTTGGCCTGGGGCGAAGAAGAGACTCTTGCTCTTATCCAGGGCCGCGCCGGGGCCTGGATCGTTAAGGAAGGAGATCTGATAGATGAGTTTTTGGTGTTAGAGATCAAGGCAAACGAAGGCGAGGTTATTCTGGAAGGGGTCGAGAAAATAGTCAAGTTAAGGATAAGAGAGTGAGAAAACTGCTTCTATTTCTGATCATAGGAACATTCTGGCTCATCGTGGGCTCGAGTGTCTGCTCGGCCGAAGAAGCTAACCTGGATTCAATAACCGTAAATGTTGATTTTCAGGATACGGACCTAAGAAGAGCTCTACTGTTTATTTCTGTAGACACGGGATTGAGCATCATTCCAGATGCTGACGTTATGGGAACGGTAACCGCTCGCTTTATAGATCAACCCGTACTGGAAGTTTTAGAGAGAATTCTGGAGGTTAACGATTGTGAGTACAAACTGGTGGGTAACATTATCCAGGTGATTAGGATTCCGGTAGTTAGCAAGATTCTTCCCCTAAAGTTTGCTCTTGCCTTCGAAGTAGCGGCCTCTGTTGAATCGCTTGTTCTTCTTTCCCCTAAGGGGACCCTCGAGGTAGATGAGGAAGCTAACAGCCTTCTCATCAGTGATAAGAGACCGTATCTCGAAGAGATAGTTAGCTTCATCCAGGAGCTGGATGTCCCGGAAAAGCAGCTTCGCAGCAAGACCTTCAGTCCTCAATTTCTCAAGGTGGAAAGGTTAGCCTCTCTTATCAAAGATCAGCTTACTGATAGGGGGA